>CAZBCB010000076.1:0-9918 GCA_964489905.1 uncultured Bacteroidales bacterium | reverse complement strand
AAAAGTACTATCGGCCGGACTGAAAAAAGTAAGTCCGTTGGTTCCGCCTGTCCAGATATTTTCTTCAGAATCAATGAGTATTGTCCTGACTGTATAGTTAATAGCTTCACGATATGCAGGAATAAATCGGCCGCAGGTTTTTTCAAATTTAAACAAGCCTGTATCCTCAGCCCCGGCCCATATTCCTCCGTATTTATCTTTATACAGGCAAAGTATTTTATTCATTTGTAAAACAGGTTCGCTTCTTTTTGTCTGCTTTTTATAAACATCAATTCCTTTATCTGAGGCGATCCACAAATTTTCATCATCATCAATCACCAGATCATAGGTATTTTCGCTTAAGAACTCGCTGGAAAAATGACTCATAGCAGCCAATTTTTTGAAACATTTTGTTTTTACGTCAAAAAAATTAATACCTCCTGTATAAGTTGCCATCCAAAGGTTGTCCGAATTATCTATTTTAATATTCTTAATATTATTTGAACTGATTGAACAACGGTTACCGGGTTGCACCATGTAAACCATAAAACTGTTCTGCTTCCGGTTGAAATAGTTAAGCCCTCCTTCATTCGTACCTATATAAAGGTTCCCGTTTCTGTCCTCAGCAAAGCCATATACCAGATTATCGCTTAACGATCCTTGCATATTGTCTATTTTATAAAAATTATTAAACGGCTTACCATTAAGATTGGTATAGTTTACGCCTCCTGCATATGTTCCTAGCCACATTATCTGATGATTATCTATATAAATATCAAAAACAGAATTATCAGATAATCTTGATGTTAGGTGTTGATGATGAGCATATCTAAACAATTTTTTGTTGTCTTTATCCATAAGATACAATCCTGCTCTTGTACCTACCCATATATTACCTTTACTGTCCCTGATAATTTTTCTTACACGGTAACTAATATCTATATCTCTATCAGGATATATGTGACTAAACGTATGGTTACTCAAATCAAACCGGTAAATACCATTGGCTGTAGTACCTGCCCACAGACTATTATTATCACGAAATAGACAAAGAATTTGGTTCTTTGTTTCATACATTTCCCAGGGAATGTCAAATGATTTAAATCTCCCGGATAATAAATCAAATAACAACAAACCATGCGCTGCAGTGCCGAGCCAAAGTGTATTATTGTCAGCTATCATCGACAATACCTCATACTTTTCAGATTTTTCATAAGGATAATAACAAAGATTGTTTTTTTCAATATCAAACAGAAACAAGCCCTTAGTTGTTCCGATCCATAATCTGCCTTTATAATCGTTTGTTATGGCACGTACACGCCCAAGCTTATGCCCGTCATCAATCGAAGAATAATGTACAATACTATCCCTCTTATAATCATATCTGAACAACGAAAAAGCACCTATCCACAAATTGCCTCTGACATCGGTATAAAGGGTGTTAATATGATTTGTATTTGTACTTGTCGAATGCATAGGATCGGGATAATAGGATCGTATATGTATCCCGTCGTAACAGCACAAACCATCGTTGGTGGCAAACCAGATGAATCCGTATTTGTCTTTGGTAATGGCATTTACCTTGTTATTTGAAAGGCCATTTTCAATTGTAATATACTTAAACTGTAACTGAGAAAAATTATATTGTGCATTAACTTTTACGCTTATTGTAACAGTAAACAAAAGCGTCAGCAATTCGTTAAATAATATCCATTTAACAATACTCCCCGTCATTTTTTCATTATTGGCATCAGCCATGAAATAATTAAAAATAACGACTGGTCTGATTTTAAACGTTTAAACATACTCAAATATAAAAAAAAATTTATCTGATTATCTATACGAATTTCAGTAACTAAAGTTCAGATAAAAGCGGTTTTATATAGTTCAAGAATAAGATTAAAGTTTGAAACAGGTAGTTTTTATGGTTTTAAAGTATCATAAACCCAGGTACGATGAATTTATAAATTCATCCAGGTTGATAAAAATGGAAAAGGACAATGCAGCTTATATTAATCATGTATGCAATAAGAAATAAATTGCTAATGATAAATGAGGGTTTAATAACCATACTAATTTATTTACTTTAGCTGTCAGACGCTTTTGAAAGCGTCTGACAGCTAAAATATCATGATTTACTTACCTCGTAAAATCCTATCACTACTCTAATAATTCACCTATTTTATAAAAACCCGGTTTGTATTTGTTTTCTATAATTAGACGGGGCAAGTCGACCACCTTCATGTTTGTTTTTTCTATCAAAACTGTATCTGACGTTGCCAGTATGCCTGAATTAAATGTCTTTATCTCTTGATCAGCCGAATGTACAAGTCGGCAAGTGCCTTTAATATCATATTCGGCAATCTTTTTTGAAATCAGCTGATGGTGTCGGGTGCTTGCCGAAACAGGTGAATCAAGGAATACATCAACCTTAGCGGGATTAAATGATTTTATCTGCACAAAAAGTTCATCAATGCAATTATTAAAAAGTGTGTCGTCACGCAGTTTACCATGCAGCGAGCCGGCATCCCGCAGCATGCCGTCGGTGCTGATGAATACTGCCCTGCCCAACCTGTAATTCAATATTGTAAACAATACATTATAACCATCGACAATCATGTGGACTCCATCTTTGGGCTTTATCAGGCGTTCTCTGCGGGCAGCCGACCTGCTGGCTGATGAAATGCCCCGGTAAAGCACCGAACGCTGATCACGTGACAATTTGTACCTGTCGCCCACCAGTTTTAATGAACCTCTTTCGGGATAATTTCTTTCAAGCAGATAAAAGTAATCGCGGCATGCATGCCTGAAATCATCTGTTATAATCCCTTTCGGCTGCATTTTTTCAATAATTTTTCATCTTATACGGCTTTCGGGATGTAACAGCCTGTGCCATGCCCTCTCAATAATATGCATGGCAACATTTATGCCCGTTGCTTTTTCAAATGCCTGCCATTGTGGCGCACGGTTCGATTCAAGCAGGTAAATCCTTCCTGTTTTATCACGAGCAACATCAGCACCCAGCACCCCTTTTTTGCTTACATGTCGCAGGCAAAATCCGCGTATCTCATTGTCACTGCATGCAACAAACCTGCTGCCCAGTGCCGCATTTCTGGCTATCTGTCCGTCAGCCTGTATCTTCTCAACCATCCCTATGCAATTACCATCAATCATAATAACCCTGTATTCATTCATTATATTTATATACGATTGCAGTAACAGAGCCGACTGATTGTATTTCGGATCAGCAAAAAACCGGTCAATATAAAGATTGGCTTCTGTAAGGTTTCTTAACAGCGTCACGTTTTCTCCTTTGCTTCCGCGATTGGGCTTTCCGATCAGCGGAAAATTGCCCGATTTATTAAGCTTTAATACCAGCCTGATAGCATCAGCACGGTTAAAAGCGATAAAAGTGGCAGGTGCTGTATTGTTTATTGTGCCTTTAAGCGAATCATTCAGTTTTCCTGCCGGTGATCCATTAAAACGCTCAATCGGATCAATCAGGTCACACCCATTATGATATAATGTCTTTGCAAGTAAAGAAATTGGCTCTTCATAACCACTTGTTTTCCTGATAATTAATGTTGAAATATTGGTTATGTCAGCATTTTCGGTCATCACGACAGGCAACCTGCGATTGTATCCCATTATAAAATAAAGCCTGGAAGGATTTATCAACACCACCTCATGATACCTTTTCTTCCCCTCCTCAATAAGGCGGTAGATTTCAAACCCCAGAGCTTCGGTATGCGCTGTCCCATCTGCCAGTTGTGCACTCGTTATGCCCAATATCCTCTTCATGCCATCACATTTATAACAAATATAATCTTTTTATGCGATTAGTCATTCATCTGACAATCCTTTTGTCATGCCTTTACCCACTGCATAACTGACAACTTCAGCATACTCAGCTTTCGTAATCCTGCGGTTCATATCAGGTATGTCAAACACTTTATATTCAGGATGGTACTGGTCCATCAGATTGAGATATATACCGGACGAAAGGCTTTCAATAAAATCAATTATTCTTTTTGACTCATCGGTATGACCGGGTAAAATCAGGTGCCTTACAATAAGGCCTTTAACAGCAATGCCATGTTTATCAACCACAAGATCTCCCACCTGCCTGTACATTTCTTTAATAGCATCTTTTGCAACCTCTGGGTATTGGGTTATCCCGCTAAGCTCTATACCTGTTTTTTCCTCAGCGTATTTGAAATCAGGCATATATATATCGAAAATACCATCGAGTAACCGTAAGATTTCCATTGAATCATACCCTGATGAATTATAAACCAATGGTACAGAAAGCCCTCCTTCCACGGCTATTAAAAGTGCCCTCAGAACCGATGGTATTACATGGGTGGGGGTTACAAAATTGATATTATGACAACCCTGTGCCTGTAATGAAAGCATAATATCAGCCAAACGTTCAGATGTAACTGCCGAACCATGTCTGAACTGTGAAATATCATAATTCTGGCAATAAATACATTTGAGGCTGCATCCCGAAAAAAAGACAGTCCCCGAACCTCTGAACCCTGTCAAAGGCGGTTCTTCGCCAAAATGAGGACCAAATGAAGCCACAACCGGTTCTGCACCCGTTGCACATATCCCCTTTTCACCGTTCGTTCGGTCAACCCTGCAATTATGCGGACATAACCTGCAACAGTGATATATTTCCTCCAGTTCTGATGCAATACTTTCAAGCACCCCCTTATGATATAACCTGATATATCCCGGTTCTGCTGGCATTAATCTTTTTTGATACCTAAGTATTAAAACTTATCGAAAATAATTGATAAAATGATTTATTTATTTTTTCTCCCCGATATTTTTTTATATTTTCATAATAATAGTATTGCTTCAGAATTATTATAAGAAATAAGTCAGATTTATCATGGCAAAAAATCATCTATCTATTGAATACACAACTATTCAGGCGTCAATGCTTGTTTTTTTACGCGTTGCCATCGGTTGGCACTTTTTATATGAAGGGCTGGTGAAAGTTTTCAATCCCGACTGGTCATCATTCGGATACCTGATGGATTCCAAAGGATTCTTTGCGGATTTTTTCAAATATCTGGCAACGCATAAGGATATTCTGCAGGCTGTTGACCTGTTGAATATATGGGGACTTGTGCTTATCGGAACCGGTTTGATACTCGGCTTTTTTACACGTCTTTCGGTAATATGCGGTATCCTGCTGCTGTCTTTGTATTACCTGTCACATCCGCCATTGGCAGGACTTCAATACATAATTCCGCAGGAAGGAAGTTATCTGATTGTAAACAAAACGTTAATAGAAATAATTGCCTTATGCCTGCTGCTGGTATTTCCTAACGGTCATATTGCAGGAATTGACCGGTTTTTTTCAAAAAAGAAATAAATTATTAAAACAGAATAAATGATATGGGAAGTGATAAAAAGAAAAAGCCTGAGGTAAAGGATAAGGAGAATAACTTAACAGGGCCACGGGTTATTGGCCGAAGGGATATATTGAAAGGTCTGGCAACCATTCCTTTTTTGGGTGCCTTTGCAGGAGCATGGGTGCGAAAAAGACAACTTGAAAGCAGGTTAAAAAACAACCTGCTCGAAGTAGTCCATTTAACTTCCGAACCGGTTGATATTGCACCTGCGGTTGTAAATCCCAAAACAATACGGCTGGGAATTATCGGTTACGGAATACGTGGCAGGCATTTGCTCAGGGCTACAGGCCATGCCGAACCAAAATGGATAGATAATGCAAAGGCTTCAGCTGCCAATAACAAACTTGATACAGCCTATGAAGATTTTATGAATCAGGAAGATTTAAACGTCGTAATCAGCGGAGTGTGTGATGTTTTTGACATACATGCCGAAGAGGCTATTGAAGCCGGTGCAAATGTTTACCGTCAGGGAAAAGATGGCAAAATGGGAAATGCCCCGAAAAGATACCGTACATACAAGGAACTCATTGCCTCACCCGAAATAGATGCTGTAATAATTGCCACCCCCGACCACTGGCATGCACCCATGGCCATTGAAGCAGCCAGAGAAGGCAAGCATGTTTACCTCGAAAAACCCATGACATGGAACGTGCCTGAAACATACGAACTGGTAAAAGCAGTGAAAGAAAATAATATTATTTTTCAGCTTGGGCACCAGGGACGTCAGACTGAAAGTTACATCAAGGCAAAAGAGGCAATACAAAAAAATGTTCTGGGCAAAATCACACTGATTGAAGTATGTACCAACCGCAACGATCCGAATGGCGCATGGGTTTATCCTATACATCCCAAGGCAGGACCTGGAAATATTGACTGGATGCAGTTTCTGGGACAAGCTCCTTTTCATGAATTCAGCCTCGAACGGTTTTTCCGCTGGCGCTGCTGGTGGGATTACAGTACAGGCCTCAACGGCGATTTGCTTACACATGAATATGATTCAATTAACCAGATTATGGGTATTGGTATCCCCGATTCAGTAGTGGCTTCCGGAGGTATATACTTCTTCAAAGATGGCCGTACTGTCCCCGATGTGCAGCAAGTAGTTATGGAATTTAAAAAACATGAACTCACATTGCTTTATAGCGCCTCATTAGCAAGCGACAGGCAAAGAGGCAAGGTAATCATGGGTCATGATGCTCACATGGAAATAAGTGACCGGCTTGTGATAAATGCTGACCCGCAATCAACCGCTTATAGTGAAAAAATTAAGCAGGGAATCATTGACCCTGCTGTTCCGATTTATTCTTTTACCCCTGGTAAAAAAGGAATTGATGGGGTGGCTTCGGCCACCGAACAGTATTTTGCCAGCCGCGGATTGTTATATACATACCGGAAAGGCATGCGGGTTGATACTACCTATCTTCACATGCGTGAATGGATAAATTGTATCCGTGCCAATATTCAGCCAAGCTGCAATATTGACCAGGGTTTTGAAGAGGCCATTTCGGCACACATGGCTACTATGGCCTTGCGTGAAGGCAGGCGGGTATATTGGGACAGGGAAAAAGAAATTATTATTTAGTTACATACCCTATTCTAAACTTTATAGCATTGAAAAACCTATAAGGTTTTTTTTATAATTTTAATTAAATTTCTAAACCTCAAAATTAAACCATCATGAGCAAAAAAAATCCAATATCAAAAATGTCACGCAGGACATTTATTGGCAATACTGCTAAAGCCGCTGCGCTTTTCAGTATTGTTCCGAGCCATGCTGTAAGCGGACTGGGGCACAGAGCGCCCAGTGATAAGCTGAATATAGCAGGCATTGGCGTTGGAGGTGTCGGGCGCCGTAACCTGATGATGATGAATACCGAAAATATTGTTGCTCTCTGCGATGTCGACTGGAAATATGCTTCAAAATGTTTTGAGACTTTTCCCAATGCAAAAAGGTACTGGGACTGGCGGGTTATGTTTGACGAGATGAAAGATTCCATAGATGCAGTGGTAATTGCCACCGCCGATCACACCCATGCTGTTGTTGCTGCACATGCAATAACATTAGGAAAACATGTTTATCTGCAAAAGCCTCTCACACATAGTGTTTATGAATCGCGGCTGCTTACCCGGCTGGCTGAAAAGTACAAGGTAGCCACACAGATGGGAAACCAGGGTGCTTCGGGCGAAGGTGTACGAACCACATGCGAATGGATTTGGAACGGAGAAATTGGAGAAGTTACTAAAGTTGAGGCTTTTACTGATCGTCCCATCTGGCCGCAGGGTCTTAACCGACCCTCAAAAGGCATGTGGGTACCCGACACTCTTAACTGGGATTTATTTATTGGACCTGCCCCCATGCGCCCATACCACGAAATATATACCCCATGGAACTGGCGTGGATGGTGGGATTTCGGTACCGGCGCACTCGGCGATATGGCATGCCATATCTTGCATCCGGTATTTACGGCATTGAAGCTTAAATATCCCGTAAAAGCCCAGGGCAGTTCAACACTTCTGCTTACCGATAGTGCTCCGAATGCCGAAATGGTAAGGATTATCTTCCCCGAGAGGCCAGCTGTCAAAAAATTAAAAATGCCACAGGTTGAAGTAATCTGGTACGACGGAGGCATACAACCCCTTAAACCCGACGGATGGCCTGTGGGAAGAGATATGAACGACGACGGAGGCGGTGTTATTTTTCACGGCACAAAAGACAAATTAATTTGTGGCTGCTACGGCAAAGACCCATGGTTGCTTTCAGGCCGCGTGCCGCAAGTACCCAAAACACTTCGCCGTGTTGACACCAGCCATGAAATGGACTGGGTAAGGGCATGTAAGGAAAGCCCTGAAAACCGCACTCCAACCGCATCACCATTTAGCGAAGCAGGCCCGTTTAACGAAATGGTAGTGATGGGCGTAATGGCTGTACGACTGCAGGGACTTAATAAAGAACTCACCTGGGATGGCGAAAATATGCGGTTTACCAACATTACCGACAGTGACAAACTTAAAATATGCATAGAAGACGGGTTTAAGATTACCGATGGCCACCCGACATTTGATAAATTATGGACTGATGAAATGTCGGCCAGACAATTTGCTGAAGAACTGATAAAACACACCTACAGGGAAGGCTGGAACCTGCCTCCTATGCCATCTGTTTAATTTTAATTGTAATTAATTATTCAACATAACCATTAACCAAATGAATATGAAAAGAATTGCATTGACTTTAACAGTAATTGTTTTTTTTATCACCGGCACTCATATATTTATTTCGTGCAAATCGGGTGGTAAAAAAGCTGACACAACCCAGGTTGCTATGAATGAACAAATTAATGTATTAACTGAACAGGAAAAAGCCGAAGGCTGGATTCTGATGTTTGACGGTCAGACATTTAACGGCTGGCGCGGTTACAACAAACCTGCATTCCCCGATTCAGGCTGGGATATTGCTGAAGGTACTTTACATTGTATTGGCTCAGGAATGGGTGAAGCCGGAGGAAAAGGCGGGGATATCATTTATGACAAAAAATTCAAGGATTTTGAGCTCAGTTTACAATGGAAAATTTCTGAAGGCGGTAACAGCGGAATCTTTTATCTTGCCCAGGAGTTGCCTGAAAAGCCTATATGGGCATCTGCTCCTGAAATGCAGGTTCTTGATAACAATAAACACATTGACGGAAGAGATTCTATCCATTGTGCAGGCGCCTTATATGATCTTATCGGCGTGCCAAAAGATATCGTTAAACCTGTCGGCGAATGGAATGATGCCAGAATAATTGTTTATCAGGGTACCGTTGAACATTGGTTAAACGGGAAAAAGCTTTTTCAGTATCATTTATGGACTCCCGAATGGAAAGCAATGGTTGCAAAAAGCAAATTCCCCAGCTATAACCCCAACTGGGTTGATGTTGCCCAGGAAGGTTATATCGGACTGCAGGATCATGGTAATGATGTCTGGTACAGAAACATTAAAATCAAACCACTTTAACACTTTGTGCGTATAATATAAATACAGTCTGATTGACAAAACATCCGTTTTACTGTTTTTATGAGCCATAAATGAATTCCCTGAAAAAACCAGTAAAGAAGATTTCAATCATAATGTGTCTCCCAAAAAGTCCTGCCTCCAGATAAATTACAAGGCAGGACTTTCTTATACAGCTAACTTAAGCCGGATACCATGAATTATAAAATTCATCGTAATTCGGATTATCCGAGATCAGTCAATAAAAACAACGTAATATTTATTGTAAATCCCGGTTTATTATTAATCCTGTTATGTTGATTTGCAAAATCAACTCTCTTCCATGCTAAAAACTTTCGGGATCATTACATGTGGCCACTTATCGCTTTGATTCAGAACTTTGTGATGAACAAAGGATAAATATATCTGTTTGGAAGATTGTTTTTATTTATTATAAAAATTAATTGATAATTTAATATAAATTAACACTACTGAACGACAAAAAAAATAAATTTTAAAAGGGGTTACTCCCCGAAAGTT
>CAZBCB010000075.1:0-10109 GCA_964489905.1 uncultured Bacteroidales bacterium | reverse complement strand
CTCTAAAAATAATTTTCTTGTAAACAAGTTTTATTCAATCTGCATTGCCCTTTCTATTTTTATCAGCCTGGATGAATTTGTAAATTCTTATTACTTGGGTTTAACAGAAATTCCGGATTATTGAGGAATTAAAGCATTGTCCTTATGACAAATGTGGGATTATTTTCTTAATTTCGCTTCAATTAACATCAATTCTGTTTTCTATGAAAATAACTTCTTCAACTTATGGCAGCATGCCCGACGGAAAAGCAGTCAGTCTTTTCAGTATTACAAATGACAATCAGGTAACGTTTGAAATAACAAATTATGGCGGAATAATCACTAAAATTCTGATGCCCGACAAAAAAGGCAACATTGATGATGTAATTATCGGATTTGACACTCTGGATGGGTTCCTTAAGGATACATCATATATCAATGCCCTGATAGGCCGGTTTGGCAATCGTATAGGCAAAGCGCAATTTGAAATAGATAATAAATCATACAAACTTGCTGCCAATGATGGCAATAATCATCTTCATGGTGGAATAAAAGGTTTCCATAAAGTATTGTGGCAGGCAGAACCAACGGAAAAATCCGGTGAAGCCGGAGTAAAACTTACATACCTTAGCCCTCATATGGAAGAAGGTTATCCGGGTAACCTTCATGTTGAAGTGATCATTACACTAAACAATGATAATGAACTTAAGCTGGATTATAAAGCCAGAACTGATGCTCCTACACATGTTAACCTTACGCATCACGGATATTTTAACCTCAACGGAGGCAAACGTGACATACTCAATCATGAACTGAAGCTATATGCGTCGCATTATACTGAATGTGATGCTTCGCTTATTCCTACCGGTCGGATTGTTCCTGTTAAGGGAACCGATTTTGATTTCACAACATTCAGAAAAATAGGACTTAATATTGAACGCACGGGGGGATATGATATTAATTTTGTGCTTGATAAGAAAGCCGGAGAACTGGCTGTTGCTGCCGAAGTTTATGAACCTGAAAGCGGCAGGGTTATGGAAGTATATACCACACAGCCCGGCGTGCAGTTATACACCTCCAATCACTTCGACGGCAGTGTGCAAGGAAAAGCCGGAAAGAAACATGTTAAACATTATGCTTTTTGCCTTGAAACACAGCATTTCCCCGATTCTCCCAACAAGCCGGCATTTCCTTCTACCCTGCTTAAACCCGGTGAAGTATATAATCACATTACTATTTATAAATTACTGGTAAAATGAGTTTTATTAAATGCAATTTCATAAAACTAATGAAGCCTTTTATTATAATCCTGCTTTCTTTCTTTTTCTTCAACTTTCTGAATAATAACGTAAAAAAAACAGCAAAAGTTGATACAGAGGAATCCGCTGCATTGTCAACGTATTCTTATGATCAACGTATGGACAAATATGATGTAAAATTTTATCATATTGACCTTGAAGTAACAGATACCTCAACATGGATTAAAGGTTTCACTTCGTCAGTTATACAAATAATTTCTTCGTCAGTAAATGAAATTGTATTTGATTTTTCAAATGACATGACCATAGATTCAGTGTTGATTAATGGCAAAAGTGCTTCTTTTGAACACCAGAATAATATGCTGGTTATCAATTCATCCGTAAGCTATAACCATAATGAATATGTAACATGCACCATTTATTACTCTGGCTATGGAAAAAGAAATGAAGGCTTTTCAGGTATGTATAATTCATCTAGTAGCAGATGGAACAAACGATATACCTGGACATTATCCGAACCTTTCTCAGCCTTAAGCTGGTTTCCATGTAAGCAAGTGCTGGCTGACAAGGCCGATTCGGCATATATTTTTTTAACAACCGACAAAGGTCTGAAGGCTGGTGCCAATGGTATTCTTGTAAACGAAAGACCTATGCCGGGGAATAAAATCAGGTATGAATGGAAAACAAATTATCCGGTTGCCTATTATTTGCTTTCATTTGCAGTGGGTGATTACTACGATTACAGCTTTTATGCTCCATTACCTGCAACTGATGATTCAGTACTTGTACAGAACTATATTTATGACACGGTAACTTTCCTCGAGCAACAAAAACATAATATTGACAGGACAGCAGAACTTTTATATTTATATTCAGAATTATTTGGTATCTATCCCTTTTACAGGGAAAAATACGGGCATTGCCTTGTTCCCGAGGGAGGAGGAATGGAGCATCAAACCATGACCACACTGAGCAGTTTTAATTTTTTCCTGGTAGCCCACGAACTGGCTCATCAATGGTTTGGCGATTATGTTACCTGTGCAACATGGCAGGATATATGGATTAATGAAGGTTTTGCAAGCTATGCCGAATATATCGCCAGTCAATACCTGCTGTCACAGGATAATGCAGATTCATGGATGTTTGAAGCACATGAATATGTTAAATTACAAAACGGTGGCAGCATTTATGTACCTGAAGCTCAGGCTTCAGATGAAGAACGCATTTTTGATTACCGGCTTTCATACAAAAAAGGAGCAGCAATACTGCACATGATCCGTCATGAGATAAATAATGATTCCTTATTTTTTGCTGTTCTTCGTGATTTCCTCTATCAGTTTAAAAATAATGTAGCCACAGCTGAAGATTTCAGGCATATCCTTGAAGAAAAAACTAAAATCAGTTTCTCAGATTTTTTCAACCAGTGGTATTACGGTGAAGGTTTTCCATCAATCACTGTCAACTGGAAACATCAGCATGATACTTTATATATTTCTTCATTCCTCACTGCATCAACTACTGTAACACCATTATTTAATATACTCACCGATTACGAAATTATCCTAAGCACTTATGATACAATAATTTCTCACCGACAGATTTCAAATTATGATGAATGGCAGATTTACCTTCCGGGGAATGTCACCAGTATTAAGGTTGACCCCAAAAAATGGCTTATACTTAACATTGACAGCATTAATAATTTATCAACCTATAAGACGCAGGAAAGATTTTATGTAGCGCCAAATCCCGCAAAAAATAAAGTAAGGATTTTTTATGATAATCCTGCATTTGAAGGACCTGTCTATTTAATAGATGCCATGGGAATAATAAAACTTATACAAGAAACAGACGAATTTCCTTTCGAATTAAATATTTCCGGTATAAATGATGGCAGTTATTTTGTACTGATTAAAGACGGTAATTATTTATACACCAGTAAGTTTATAAAACATTGATAATTAATAAAATGTTTAAAAATGTATATATTCTGATTTCCGGATTATTTGTAATTATTTCTTTATCAGCTCAACAACCCACGTCGAAATCAAAAAAAGCCATAGATTTTTATAACAGAGGCCTGCAACAATACACCACAAACGATTATGCAACTGCTGCAAAATATTTACAGGAAGCCATAAAAGAAGATTCTGCTTTTATTCATGCATGGCTTGTGCTGGCAGAAGTATATGAAGACTGGAAACAGCCGTTATTTGCCATGAATGCCTATCGCGGGGCACTGAAGATTAATCCGGCATTTTATCCTTATGCCCTGGTAAAACTTGCAAATCTTGAATTCAGTCAGGGTATGTACAGGGAAGCAAAAGCACATTATGAACAATTTCTGAATATTCCGGGAGATAAAAATGAAAAACATATTGAAAAATCAAAAGATGGTATAGCCCGTTGTGATTTTTCAATCAATGCCATGGCTCATCCGGTTGATTTTACACCCGTTTCCCTCGGGCCGGATGTAAACACTCCTGAAGATGAATACTGGCCAAGTATTTCGGCTGATGAACAAACGTTGGTAATTACACGCCTGTCGAAAAATGAAATCAATGAATACAAAAAGCATGAGGATTTTTATATCAGCCATTGGACAGGTGAGGGCTGGGGGCCTATTCAGAATGCCGGTTTCCCGCTTAATTCGCCCGATAACGAAGGAGCACAATCTCTTTCGGCTGATGGACGGATACTGGTTTTTACAGGTTGTAACCGTCCCGACGGCAAAGGTCGTTGTGATTTATATATATCAGTAAAGGAGGGCGATTACTGGACACTGCCAAGGAATATGGATTACCCTGTAAACAGTCATTATACCGAAACACAACCCTCACTTTCTGCTGATGGTAAAACACTGTATTTTGCAAGTGACCGCCCCGGCGGACAAGGTCAGGTTGATATCTGGCTAACAAGGCAGCTCGATAACAATCAATGGTCAGCTCCTGTCAATCTGGGCAATGTGGTTAATACCAAAGGCAATGAGATGTCTCCTTTTATTCATCCCGACGGGCAAACACTATTCCTGGCCTCTGACGGTCATATCGGACTTGGTGGGTATGACCTCTTTATATGCCGGAAAGATAGTTCAGGTAACTGGACTAAACCCGAAAATTTGGGTTATCCGATAAATACCCATAAAGATGAATACGGCCTGATTGTAAATCCTTCGGGAACCCGTGCCTATTATGCCTCTGATATTCAGGCCGAAAATGGCAGAGACATTTATTATTTTAACCTGCCCGAACAGGCCAGACCCAATCTGGTTTCCTACATGAAAGGAATTGTCTTTGATGCAAAAACAAATAAACGGCTTAAAGCCAGCTTTGAACTTATCGATCTGAAAACCCGTGAAGTAGCTAACAAATCAAATTCCGACAGCATAACCGGTGAATTTCTGATTTGTATTCCGGCTAACCGTAATTACATGCTCAATGTTTCAAGAAAAGGTTATCTCTTTTATTCAGAAAATTTTTCATTTGCCGGGATTTATTTATCTGATAAACCATTTCTTAAAGACATTCCGCTTGATCCCATTGAAATTGGCAAAACAGCTATTCTGCGTAATATTTTTTATGAAACCGATTCTTATTCTTTGAAAGAAGAATCAATGGTTGAACTGGATAAGCTTGTAAAATTTCTCAAAGAAAATCCTGCTATAACAATTGAAATCAGTGGACATACTGACAATGTTGGCACAGCTGAATACAACATGAAACTATCGGAAAACCGTTCAAGAACTGTTGCAGAATATCTGATAAATGCGTCAGTGGATAAAAAAAGAATCACCTATAAGGGATATGGTCTCACAAAACCTGTGGCTGTTAATGATACTGAGGAAGGCAGAGCACTAAACAGGCGTACAGAAATAAAAATCACAGGCAACTGATAAATGAAATTTTTATTGTAAATTTAGATATCCATTAATACAGTAATTAAAATTATTGCAACATGAAGAAACTAATACTGCTGGCTTTAATTGCTTCTTTCGGAATGGCTTTCATTATCATGCCCGGAAACAAAATTCCTGATAAGTTAATTGCTGATTTCAAATCGACTGACTGGCCTACCGTAAATAAAGCCAAAGAAAGTATTGAAAATCTTGAAAAGGATGGTATTCCGCAATTGATGACCATGCTGAATGATTTTTCAATACGTAAATTAAAAAATACCGGTGACCTAATATATCCCGGAGCAGTTAAATTTTACGGACACGGACAGATAATCGAGTATGGTATTGATGAAATTTCTGTCAGGGCAGGATGGCTGCTTGAAGACCTGACATTTCAGAATTTCGGCTTCTCCGGTATTCATCTGCCTGAAAATGAGATCTCTGATTTTATTCAACATAATTTCTCCGATTATATCAGCAACACAGCTAACAAACAAAAGCTGGATAAAATGACTATTGCTGAAAAAAGAAAACTGATTAAATCACTCAGTATTAAAAAAGCACAGGCATGGTGGAGTTCTGAATCAGCTACATGGAACCGCCTGAATGCACTTGTTAGTGCATTGAAATCAACAGATGAAAAAAGGCAGGTAAAGGCCTTATTTTATATCAGAAATGGCAGAACGAAGTGTTCAGGGCTTAACAAAGCCTATTATGAGACAGAACTGATTGAATTGATGCGCGAACTGGCGAAAACAGAACTTAAAAGAGTATCTGAAAATGCAAAGCTCATTTTGATGGATATTGATTATGAATGGCTGATGCTTAAACCAGCTGACCAGCTTTAATATTTTCTTTTGCTAAATTTGCCTATCTTAAAAATAAAAAAATGACAAGGATTTTGAGTTTACTTTCTTTTTTATGTCTGCTGACCGGGGTTAACAAGGCTTTTGCTCAAAAAGAAATATTCATTAAACAGATTGAGTTCAAACTCGATAAGATAAGCAGCAATGCATTCGAAAACGAATATTTCATGACCATAAAGTTAAATAAAGGAACCACTTATAAATTCAAAATCACCAACCACCGGGATAATTATGCCGGTAAAGCAGTGTTACAACTGCTTGATGCTGACAACCTTATTTTAACCAATGTATTAAATGATAAATATTTTGAAACACTCAGTTTTGTGTGTAACAAGACAGCATTTTACGATATCCTTGTCAGATATCAGGACAACAAACCGGGGAATTCGGTTATTGATATTTTGATGATTCAATGATTAAAAATAAGCTGCTGAAAGAATAATTATAGCAACTATCATATAGATAATTGTTAGTGGCAAACCGATACGGAAAAAGTCTCTGAATGAGTATCCCCCTGGACCGGAAACCATTAGGTTAGTATCATAACCATGCGGTGTAACAAAAGTGCATGCTGCCGCATAGCTTACTGAAAGGACAAAAGGTACTGCATCTATGCCCATTTTGGCGGCTGCTGAAAGTGCTACAGGGAAAACCAGAGCAATAGCACCTTTTGATGTTATTGTAGCAGATAATAAGGCAGTGATGAGATAAATGCCTATAAGTACTCCTGTTTTTCCGAAAGGCAGAAAAACTGTTAACAAGCCGTTTGCAATAAAGGAAGCAGCGCCTGACTTGAACATAGCTGTCCCAAATGCTAAAGATAACACAACCACCATAGCCATGTTGTAATCAATGCTCACCGGAATTTCCTTTGGAGTAGTAACTTTGAGAACCATGGCAACCAGCACCATGATTAACAGACCCATAAACAAGGAAATTACGTGAAAAGCTGCAAGGACAACTGCAAGAATCAAACCTCCCATTAACAACACATTTTTCCACCATTCAAGTTTAAGGTATTCAGATACTTTTGATATAAAATAGAAATCCCGTGTATCTGAAGCCCGGCTGATAAAATTTTCGCCGGTAAAAAGCAACAGGACATCACCCGCTTTAAGAACAACATTACCGATTTTCCCTTCAATTTTCTCACCGTTTCTGTGCACGGCAATGATTGCAGCATCATATTTACCCCTGAAATTAGTATCACGTACGGTGCGATTAGTTAATGAGGAGTTCTGGGAAATAACAACTTCAACCACCTCTGCTTTTCTCATTTTGGTCAGCATCCCTATTTCGGGCAAAATAAGGCCGGAATTTGAACTGATAAGGCCGGCAATATTTTTTGTCTCACCGGCAAAAATTAAAACATCACCTTTGTCAAGCACTACATCAGACGGCACTGATGTAATCCTGAATGACTTTCTTAAAATAGCAGCCAGCACAAGACCCTGAATCTGATTCAAACCCGATTCGGCAATGGTTTTACCTATCAGATGTGAATTTGCTTTTACCTTAGCCTCAATAATATACTCACGGTTGTGAGACTGCAACTCGTCTGAAATAGGCTTTTTGGCAGGGAGAAGGCGTTTCCCGAATATAATCAGATATAGTGCGCCAATTAACACCATTGGAATACCTACCATGGAAAAATCAAATATCTGTAATGGCTGTAACTCAGGCAACAATTTCTGTTCCTCAACCATACTGTTCACAATCAGATTGGGCGAAGTTCCTATCAGCGTTGCTGCCCCGCCCAGAATTGCAGCATATGATAAAAGTATCAATAATTTCGATGGTGCAACATTATGACGTTTAGACCAGTTATGGATATAAGGCATCATTACAGCAACCAACGGAATATTATTCAATATGGTTGAGAATGCAGCCACATTAATAACCAGCCTGTTCATAAATCCCCTGTATGTTCTGGCATTACGAAAACGCCAGTCAAAAATATTTTCAATAATGTTAGTCTTTCTCAGTATTTCACCAAACAGTAAAATCAGTATAACAACTGCAACTTGTTCATTACCCAGTCCGCTCATAATTTCACGAGGTGTCAGCACACCAAACACACCAAGTGTAATAACGCCAATTAAAAAAGTAAATGAAATTCCGAGTAAATTAAAATATAAAGAAACCAGAATAAAGGCAATTACCAATAAAACCAATATCAAATCAAAACTTATCATGTTTCTTTATCTGAATTGATATATGTTTGTCAGCATCCGGTTTTGTTAAGGCGAAAGTAACAAATATAATCAGAGATTAATCAATAGAAATACAATAAATATTTAAAAATATTGTTTCAATTGACGAATTTGGGTTTATCAGAACATCGTCAGGTTTTTTTTGTTAGATACAATTAACTATTTTTAGATTTTAATTTATGAGCATATGAATACATTGAACGATTTGCAACCTGCACTGATGTGGAAATATTTCGGCGAAATCCTTCAAATTCCGCGGCCCTCGAAAAAAGAAGAAAAAATCATCCGTTATGTTATATCAGTTGCAAAACAATATAAGCTCCCGTTTAAAAAAGACAAAGCGGGGAATATACTGATAAGCAAGCCTGCGGCAGAAGGTTATGAAAACCTTCAGTCTGTTTGTCTTCAAAGCCATCTTGATATGGTCTGTGAAAAACATAGCAATAGTAATCATAATTTTGATACTGATCCTATTCAGGCATACGTTGACGGAAACTGGGTACGATCAAAAGATACCACACTTGGCGCTGATAATGGAATTGGTGTTGCGGCTCAACTTGCAATACTTACTGATCCTGCAATAAAGCACGGGCCACTTGAATGCCTGTTCACTATTGACGAGGAGACGGGGCTGAACGGAGCTAAATGCCTTGAAAGCGATTTTTTCAGAAGCAAAATACTGATTAATCTCGACTCGGAAGATGAAGGAGAATTGTTTATTGGTTGTGCAGGAGGAATTAATACTACGGCTTCAATTAAATACAAATCAAAAAACACACCACAAAATACCAAAAGCTACAGGCTTGATATAAGCGGACTGAATGGAGGGCACTCTGGGACCGATATTCACAAAAACCGTGGTAATGCGATAAAAATTCTTAATGAAATTTTGTGGGAATGCCGTAACCGTTTTGATATGCGCCTTGTTATCTTTGAAGGCGGCAATCTGAGAAATGCAATTCCCCGTGAAGCTTATGCAGTTGTGGTGATTCCTGAAAAATACATTGAGGTTTTCGAAGAATTTATCAAGGAAAATGTTAAAAAATTAATGGCTGAAATAAAAGTGGAAGAGCCTGATTTTTCATTAACCATGCGCGAAGTTGAAAAGCCTCCGAGAATTCTTAAGAAAAAACCTCAGGAAAGATTGCTTAATGCCATTTATGTTTGCCCTAACGGAGTAATTTCATGGAGCAAGGTAATGCCCGATCTGGTTGAGACCTCAACAAATCTGGCGTCCATTAAATTTGAAGCATCAAACCTTATTATCATAAATACCAGTCAGCGAAGTTCAAATGATGCAGCAAAACAAAGCATAGCCAATAAGGTAAGAAGTGCTTTTAAACTTGCAGGAGCTAAAGTTGAACACTCTGAAGGTTATCCGGGATGGAATCCTAATCCCAATTCTGCTATTTTGGCCCTTACAGAAAACACCTACAAACGCATTTTTAATGCTCCGCCAAAGGTTAAAGCCATTCATGCAGGACTGGAATGCGGTCTGTTTCTTGAAAAATATCCCTATCTTGATATGATTTCATTCGGGCCAACCATTGTTGATGCCCATTCACCCAACGAACGCATTGATATTAAAAGCACTGAAAAGTTCTGGACACTACTGACCGAAGTACTTAAAAACATACCTGCAAAATAATCACTCAATAATTAACTTAAACCCATAATTGTCAGTCAGTCACTTCAAAATCAGTCTTCGTTACCCCGCATACCGGACAAACCCAGTCATCAGGTATTTCTTCAAACGGAGTACCGGGAGCTACGCCACCATCGGGATCACCTTCAATGGGATCATAAATATATCCGCAAACAATACATTTATACTTTTTCATGAAAAAGAAATTTTATGTTATATATAACAAAAATAAAATATAAATGTAAAATAACC
>CAZBCB010000074.1:0-10112 GCA_964489905.1 uncultured Bacteroidales bacterium | reverse complement strand
AAGTATCGTCCCCATCATTTATCAATTCAGGATTTTCTATTTCATCACTAATTCGCAACAAGGATTTAATAGCAGATGAATATTTATGATCAAAATATTCTAATTTCAGCATTTCAATATTCACAAATAAGAATGTTTCAAATTCATGAAGTTGTATATATGGAATGAATCTATAATCGTTAATATCTTTTTTAAGTGCATTTTCTAAGCATTCAATTTTTTCATATGGGTCTGAAATCTCTTTACACTTATGAAAAGAAGGAAAATCCTCTGGTAATGAGAATAAATCAAACATTGTTGTAAAAAAGACATTTTGGTTTTTATCCTCTTTCATCCATGTTTGAATATCTTTTTTTGCTTTCGCATAGCTAATTAATCCACCTCTATAGCTTTTATTTTTATCTTTACTTGTTAAAACACACCTGACATCAGTTGAAATATTATACTTCCCAAGATGTGTTGAAAGAACATTCTTTATAAATTGCTCTTCAGAGCGACCTTCAGCTGTAACATTTAGTCTAATAAACTTATTCATGGTCTACCGCCTATTACATTTTTCTCCCAGAGTTCGCTCATGGTGTATGATTCTAACCATTCTTTAAGTCTGTTTTCATCAAGCTTTTTGAAAATGCTGCATTTCTTTGTTTTATCTCTATCTATTACCAAGATATCGCTAGGCTTAAATTCATCTATTAATCTTGTAGATTGGGTTGCAAGAATTACCTGGCAATGTTGACTTACTGATTTTATTATTCCTGCTAAAATCGAAATGGCGGCAGGATGCAAGCCCAATTCTGGTTCATCAATAATTATTATTGATGGAAGTGACTCAGGTGGTTGTAAAAATAAAGCAGTCAGGGCCATAAATCGTAAAGTGCCGTCAGACAGCTGATGAGGCCCAAATAAATAATCCGAATCAATTTCATTCCAGTTAAGAAGAATATAATTCTTATTGTTCACAGAGGGTTGTAAAACAAAATCACCAAACTGAGGAAAAGCTTGCCGAATATATCTTACAATTCGGTTATAGTATTTTTCACCATCTCTTTGGTTTTTAATTGCATATAGAAATGCTGCTAGGTTTCCACCATTACTTCTTAAAAATGCATTATCGTTAATGTAACCACTATTCCTTATTTTTGCTTCTTTGGAAGTATCATGAAACTGAAAAACCTGGCATTTTTTCAACAAATTAAAAATTATTCTGGCAGTTTTTGCATCCTTATTGTTGCAATAATTGTATAAACCTGATTCTTTAACACCCTGATCCAGTGATACTTTAAAAGGTTTTGGCTTACTAAAGTCATGCCACGAAAGAGTTTCTTCTGTAAAAATTAAAGTATCACCGGCAGCATGAGAAAGACTAAAATAATAAACATCTTCAGAGGCATTATCTGTAAAGGTAATTTCAGCTGATATGCGTGTTGTATTTTTTGAACCAAAAAAAAGTAGCGAATCAGCTGAACCACTTTGACCAATATATTTCTGAAGTGCTCCGGTTGTCATATAATTTAACATCTGAAAAAATGAAACAATATTGCTTTTCCCTGCGCCATTAGCGCCTAACAGAATGGTGATATCCCCTATTGGCATATCTTGTCCTTCAGGACTAATGGACTTAAATCCTTTAAGTTTAATGTTCTTCAATCTTAAGGTATTCATTTAGCTTATAATTCATTTATTTTCAAAGGTAATGAAATTTATATATTAAAAATTAATCTCATATTTTTCTCATTATTTCAGTCTGCTCTTGATAACATCTGAATTTAATTTATTATTCAAACGAAAAATAAGGTTTTAATTTTTCTTGCTTTGAGGCAGGGATAATTTTGTTTGTAACGAATTCATCAAAGGATTTAATGGTACCACATGACTTACGATAGGCAAGTATTGCCTGAGCCATGTATTCGCCGATATATGGATGCCGGCTTAGCTGTTGCATTACCGCCTTGTTGACCTGTATTTTTTTGATTGATGTTGTATCAGCTTTCAGGTATGGCTTAATTTGTCTGAACAAAGAGTCTGAAATGCCATATACCTCCTGCAGTTGTTCCACTGAGAAATAACCCCCGAGTAGTTCTCTGTATTTAATAATTCTGAGAGACAGAACTGACCCTATCCCTTGAAGTTTTTTCAATAATGTTGTATCAGCTGTGTTCAGTTCAATTGTAAACGATCGGCCATTTTTTGCGGAAATTCGTGCATGCAATGTTGTTGTATCTGCCTGTATTTTTATATAGGGATATAATAAAGCAAATTGAACAGAGTCGAAGCCGTGTATTTTCATCAGGTCTTCCTTTTTCTTAAAGCATCCGCCTTTATTACGATAGGTTAAAATACGACGGGCAATATTTTTATTAATTCCAAGCTGCTCCAGTTCATTTATTGTCGCTTTATTCGGGTCAAAAAAGAAGGGAGTTTGGTTGGCTTTACTATTATTTTGAATGTTTAATGATGAATCAGGTGTACTTAATAATGTTTTTCTGAATGAGTCAATCCGGCTCTTGTATTCACTGTAATCAAATTCATTATCAGGAATATATGTCTTATGCAATAAAAAATCCCCGGCGATTAAACTAAACATAACCACCAGAAGCAGAATAATTCCAGTGCGTTCGGTTGCTGAAAAGTTTAGATACTCTTTAATGTTTTTACTCATAACTGAAATTTCTATTCAGAAATTTTTAAATAACTATCACATAATAAGCGTTTTATATTATTGCTTATACACCTCAGGCATATCAGAACGGGTAACCGATCCCGAACTGTATTACCAGTCTTGATTTTTGTGATTCTGCTAAATTAAATGGCAGGAATTTGTAATTTGTATTATTATTAAAATCAATCCATCTGCTGCCTGTCTGAATAGCGGGATCACGCATTTTAAGCCCGAAATCAAAGCGAATAAGCAGGAAAGAAAAATCGAAACGCAATCCCAGCCCTGTACCAACTGCAATTTCTTTATAAAAACGGTCCCACGAAAAAAGTGCTCCCTGCCGGTTATCCTCTTTTCTGATTGCCCATATATTACCTCCATCAACAAAGAAAGCTCCTTCAAGTTTCCAGATTATTTTAAAACGGTACTCAAAGTTGCCTTCGAGTTTGATATCACCTTTGTTTATAGGATATTGAAAAAAAACATTGGTATCAGCTTCATTAAATGAACCGGGACCTAATTCAAAACCTCTCCATGCTCTTACACTATTTGGTCCTCCGGCAAAAAATTTCTTCTCGAACGGTAATGCTCTGGAATTACCAAAAGGGTAACCTACACCTATATATATTCTGTATATTACCTTGTTTAATTTGTCAATAATATTATAATACCGAAAATCAATGTCTGCTTTGTAATACTGGAAATAAGGTGTATTAAGAACCTGGTACTGACCATCAACCGTATCGCTTTTTAAAATGCGGTTTGCAGCATACACCAGATTACCGGATGATTCAAGGTTTATACGTGTAAAAATGTAATCACGGCTTTTACCAAGTCTCTGGCTGTTAAATTCAAGTTCATAACGAATATCAGAAACCATGTGGTCTTCGAAACTAAAGCCCAGTGATGTCCTGCGCATCGAATCGAGATAATTTTTGTTTGACCTGTTTTCATATATCTGCACATAGTTTATCTCAAAAGGCCAGAATGCGTGTTTAAAATATTTATTGCCTTCCCAGTAATAAGAATATGAAATATTTGCAATTGAGCGTGTGAAATCAGGACGGCTTTGATAATTATAGGCTATTGTTATGGCAGTCTTAGGATAATAACGGCGGACAAATTTATCCATTCTTAAAGGAGCAAAAAATTTAGGGAAGCTTAATTTCATATCACCCCCGATTTCTTTCATCCATGCAAATTCGCTTTTGGTCCTGTTCTTCATCGATTCGATAGCGCCTGTAATTCTCATACTAAAGGTTTCTGCTCCCCTGAAAAGATTCCAGTTTTGATACAATATATTTCCTCTTGCTCCAAAGTCACCTGATGAATTTGTCCCTACTATTTCGGTCTGGTATGACTGCACCCGCTTACGGGCTAGTTCAATAACGCAATTCAGGTATTTTTCGTTTTCTCTTAATGGCACCGGCTCATCTTCTTTAAAATTAATATTTACTAACCTGAAAAGACCAAGCGAAGAAAAATTTCTGTATGTTTTTTCCACATCGCTTAGTTTATAGTAATTATCCTTGTTTATTTGATTTCTGTAAATAAGGGTATTGAATTTTATCTTTGGATGTTTATTATAAATAAAAAATGTGTTTTTGTAAAAAGTGGTATCAAAGTTTATTGTGGTTTCCTGCAATTGTCCTGAAAAGGTTAAAGGGGCAAAGTCGGGATAAATATAGATATTGTTGATACGATAACGGATATGTGGCCTTATCTTTGTTTTTTGATTTATCTCTCCCTCAACAAAATCTTTTATTACCATTGTCAGTTCAATATTATAAGTATAAGGGATTAATCGGGCATCATAAAAAATATATTCTTTTGAAAACCGGTAATATCCTCGTTCCTTCATTATTTTTTCAATGCGTTCTCGCTCTTTTTGCAGCAGTTCTTTATCAAATAAGCGTCCTTTATGAATCAGTGAATTTATGGTATCAGGCATAATAATTGATACAATCGATGTGTCTTCTATCATATACTGTATGCTTCTTATACGGTAAGGCTCATTGGGCCTGATTGTATAAGTGACGATTGCATTCCTTCCTTTATATTTGGTGGAATCTTTAATTTCGGCATAATAATACCCCTTGTTTTCAAGATACTGCTTTAACTGTTGTGTCGAATTTCGGTTAAAAACAGGATCATAAACCACAGGTTCCTCGCCGATTTTTCGCAGCCATCCGTGAGGCCATCCCTGCCTGGCTGGATTTGCCATATTGTAAAGCCACAGGTGGAACCTCATACCCAGTACCTTTTTATTGGGTTTTTGCTGTATATAACTTAGCAGTTTTTCTGACGGAATTTCTTTGGGGTTGATTTCAAGTTTGTTTCTTTTCAGAAGGTATCTGTCATCAGGAATTCTGCGTGCCGGTGAACAGGAAATGTAAAAAGAGGCCACAATTAAAAAAAATGCAGCGATTTTTACATGCCTTTGGAATGAGTAATAAGAGAAGGGACTATTCGTCAGAATTACAGATTTTTTAGTGCTGTTCATGTAAAAAATACAACCGCATTAGATTTCACAAACAAAGATAATCCCAAATTCGTCAATAGAAACAACATGTTTAAATATTTATTGTGTTTCTATTGGCTAATCTCGGATAATTTTAACGAATATTATTTAATGAATTATAGCTATGTAAATCATTTTTATTAACATGCGGAAAGATTTCGGCTTATTATTATTTTTGAAATAAAATAATTAGGGTGCTGAGCAAAAACAAAATAAAATTTATTAATAGCCTGAAGCAAAAAAAATTCAGAACTGAATCGGGTCTTTTTATCATGGAAGGTGACAAGCTGGTTTCGGAGTTGCTAAGCCAAAGAAAAGAAACGGTAGTTCATTTGGTAGCAAAGGCAGGGTGGTTAAGGGCAAATCAGCACCTGTTGCACCCGGGAATTAAAGAAATCACTGAAGTGACTGACACGGTATTCAGCAAGATAACATCGTTTGAATCACCCACAGGTGTGCTTGCTGTGCTTTCCATACCTCAGTTTGGTTTTAATGAGAATGATTTGAAAAATCAGTTATCTCTGGGTCTTGATACCATTCAGGATCCGGGAAATCTGGGTACGATTATCCGCATAGCCGACTGGTTCGGAGTCGGTCAGGTTTTTTGTTCACACGGTTGCGCTGACTGTTTTAATCCAAAGGTTGTACAGGCCTCTATGGGCTCTGTATTGCGTGTTCCGGTTTATTATGTTGATTTGGTTGATTTGCTTAATAAATTAAGCCGTTTCAATGATTATACCATTTATGGTGCGTTTATTGACGGTAATTCTATATATGAGTCGACACTGAGTAAATATGGAATGCTTGTTTTTGGCAATGAATCAAGAGGTATTCAGGATGCCCTTAAGAAGTACATCAAATCATATCTTGGTATTCCATCTTTTTCACAACAAAAGCATCATGCGGAATCATTAAATGTTTCTGCCGCAGTGGCTGTATTTTGTTCGGAGTTTATGCGAAGAGGGATCTGACAGAAAAGAATCAGAAATTTCCCGTTGCAATCAGTGAAAATCAAACGAGAAGATTAACAGAAAATTAAAAAGTTATTGTATCCTGTTTAAAACAGTAGTACCCGAATAGTGAATCTCTTGGGTTGATTAAAGGTTTAGGTATCCAAAGCATTTTTCAGCGCTGATTTCTCCGTCAATAGCCGAAGAAATGATGCCTCCGGCATAACCGGCTCCTTCTCCGACCGGAAAAAGATTTTCAACTTCAATATGCTGCCATGTATCAGCTTTTCTTGGAATTCTTACAGGCGAAGAAGTGCGTGATTCAACACCATGCATAACAGCTTCACTGGTAAGAAAACCTTTCATTTTTTTATTAAACTTATTAAACCCTTCTCTTAATGTTTCCTTAATGAAGGATGGCAACCAGTTATTAAAGTCTGTTGGCACTATACCGGGCAGATATGATGATTGCGGTAGTGTGGCTGTTGCCTTGCGACCAACAAAGTCAGTTAACCGCTGCGCCGGAGAAATGAGCTCTTTTCCTGCCTGCCTGAAGCAAAGTTGTTCTAATTGTTGTTGCATTGCAAGTCCGGCTAATGCCCCATATTTTTGAAAAGGTATAAGGTCATTACTGGTTATCTGCACAACAATACCTGCATTGGCAAAAGGCGAATTGCGCCGGGAAGCCGACATGCCGTTTACCACAATCTCATTCACGGCTGTTGAAGAGGGAACTATCTGGCCACCGGGGCACATACAGAATGAATATACCCCGCGGTTATTTACTTGCTCCACCAGACTATAAGAAGCTGCTGGCAAATACTCATTTTTTTTACCGTGATATTGAATAGTATCTATCAGTTCCTGTGGATGCTCAACCCTGACACCCATGGCAAAGAGTTTTGCTTCAAGGGCTATACCTTTCTTATTGAGTAATTCATAAATATCTCTGGCAGAATGGCCGGTGGCAAGTATGCAAGCTTTGGCTTTTATATTTCTGCCATCTGCGGTAACAACGCCCGCTATTTTATTGCTTTTAAGTATCAGGTCGGTTACTTTTGACCGGAAATGAATTTCTCCGCCATGTGAAAGGATGGTATTTCTTATATTTTTGATAACTTCAGGAAGCTTATCTGATCCGATATGAGGGTGTGCCTCATAAAGGATTGACTCAGGAGCGCCATGTAAATAAAGCCATTCAAGCACTCTTTGTATATCTCCGCGTTTTTTTGACCGGGTATATAACTTGCCGTCGGAATATGTGCCGGCCCCTCCTTCTCCGAAACAATAATTTGAATTGCTATCAAGTAAATGTTTTGTTTCAAGTTGCTGTATATCATGAATTCTTTCTTCAACAGGTTTTCCTCTTTCAAGTATCACGGGCTTTGCACCAAGTTCGATAAGTCTGAGTGCAGCTGCCAGTCCGGCCGGACCTGCTCCTATTATCAGTACCTCTGGTTTGTTTGTTACATTTTTATATTGAAATGCTGAAATTAAATGATCCTGTGCTGATTCATTAATATATAGCTTTAATAACAGGTTTACTTTAATATTGCGCGAACGTGCATCAATTGATTTACGCAAAATGCGGATATATGAAATATCAGCCGGAGGAATTCCGGCTTTTTTAGCTGCCAATTGCCTGTATTCTTCTTCCTTAAATGCCTGAATAGGACTTAATGATAGTTCAACCTGCCTGATCAAGTTAAAAACATTATATAAACCTTATCAATTATTCAAAATGAAATGAAACCATGAACATGCGTGAATTCAGACGATCGATAACATTTGTGAAAATAGCATCCTCAGGAGGAGGCGTTAAATAATAAACACCTTCATCACCTCTTTTCTTAATCCGTGTGCGTAAAACATCAGTAATTCCAACCGAATATTTGAATTCCACACCAAGTTTAAAATATCTGAGGTAAAAATCCATGCCAAAGCCGATTTCGTAATAAAAATCAAGTGGATCAAGCAATACGAGATTGTTTTCTTTTTTCGAACGCCCCCAGGTTTTCTTGGTAGCAGCAAGGTCAATTCGTGTGTTAAACCCTCCTGTGAGATAAGGCCTGAAATTATTAAGACGTTTCGATTTGTATTTTAACAGCAAGGGAAACTCAAGAAAATTTGATTCAACTATTACCGGGTTGTCAGCTGAATCGATAAGAAAATTGGTTGTACGGAACTCCTTATAAGTAATCTGACGCTCTCCGCCAAAAGAAATCCCTGGTGTAAACCGGAGATCAAAATATTCAGCCAACCGCAAATTTGAGATTGCATGCACATGAAACCCCGGCTGAAGCCTCGCTACATCAGCTACTATCAGTGAATCAATTCCGGTCTGTGATTGTTTTACTGCAAAATCCATCGTATTCATACCCAAAGAAAAACCAAAATGAATCCTCTTGTCATCATGTGTCGGATCATTTTTTACCTTTGGCTTCTGAGCATATGAAACAACCATTATACTGGTTGCTATTAACAGTATAATTATCTTTTTCAAGGTATTTTTTTTTATATTAACGGAACCGGCACTAAAATAGTATTTTTAATGATTATAGTGAAATAATACAGCAATAATACACTTATTGTATTGAATTATAACTAATTAGTATTTTAAATCAAACTGAATTATAGTATGTTATTTATAACCGAAATGCATATTTCATTATAATCACCGATAAAACCGTATGATAAATCGTCAATCCGAAGTTCTTCTTTGGTTACATGTCCAAGGGTTGAGAAAGGAAATTGCTGTTGCATCATAAAATCGATAAATTCTGTCTCTCGCTCAATAGCCACCGTAACAAGTACTCTGCTGCCTGATTCACTAAAAAGGAAAGTGTCGAGTCTCATTTCTGCCGGTGAAGTGATGTCAAATCCAAAACCCTGCACAAGGGCGCTTTGCAGAAGGCTGAAAAATAATCCTCCTTTGCATATATTATTTGCAGACATGATAAGGTTTTTATCAGTCAACCCCCTGATGGTTTTGTGCAGTTTAGATTCAACTCTAAGGTCAAAGGATGGCAATGCCGTGGTTTGCTTGCTGTGTATTATTTCAAGGTATTCTGAACCGTTGAGATCATTAAGCGATTCTCCGATCAGATAAATCATGTGACCCTTATCTTTGAAATCAATGGTGGTATATTCTTTTTTACTTTTCATTGTTCCGGTAATGCCCGCAACAACAATCGGCCTGCCGGAATATTTTTCAGATGTCCGAAAACATACAGATGTATCAATATTCAGTTTTTCGCCTGATGTTCTGATGGTGTTAACATGTTCCAACATTGAAGGTATATCTTTTCTGGCTGAAAAAACTGATACAATGGCCGACTGAGGGACCCCACCCGTGCACAATATGTTACGTGCAGCTTCAGCAATGAGTATTGTAATTCCACCGTGAAAATCAATATCAGTATAACGCCGATTAGAAACCATACTCGATAATAGAAAAGTATTGTCACGATTAAGTTTTGTTACTCCAGCTGTTGACGGAAATGTGATGTTCATATTAACACTGCTTTCAGCCGCCTCTAATTTCTGATGAAATAAATTGCCGGCAACCACATCAGAATGCTTGATAAGTTGCTGGATAACATCTTTTATGTTATCGGGATCAGGGATTTCGTCAGTTTTCAACCCGTTTTGCCCGCTTGTTTTTACTGTTTCAGTTTTAATCTGGTATGACGGTATACTTAATAATTCTTTTAAAGGGAGTTCAGCTTTCTTTTCATTATTGATCAATATGGCAGAAGTACCTGAAGTTGTTGTTATTCCTGTATAAATATAGCTGATATTGCGTTTTGAAAGTATTGAAAGCAGTTCTTTTTCTTTATCAGCATCAGTTAAAACAGCAACAGCATAGGACAATGGTTGAGTTAAAAGCGATACAAAGTCCTTTTCTTTGAATTTATTTATCAGCTCTGATAGTTCCAGACTACAGCCAGTTTTATCAACTGCACGGCGAATCATACGGCCAAGC
>CAZBCB010000073.1:8111-10121 GCA_964489905.1 uncultured Bacteroidales bacterium | reverse complement strand
TGATTATAAAATAGTTTTTAACATAGAAATTTAATCTAAGAACGATAAGTTTAAAACCTTACCGGAGTATTAAAAAGTTTTAATAGATGCAATGGCATCATTGAAATGTGTTTTTTTCTTTTATATAGTAATTCAGCATTTTCATATATTGCTAATTACAAATATTGAATCGTTTCAATCCGGGTCTAAGCCATAATATTTTTGCTTTACCGGTTACATACAGCGTCAGTATTTCAGCGCTTTAAAGCCAAAGCAACTTCATATGTTGGTAATGCCGTGCTGCCAAACAGGTATAGTAATGCACTAATCCCCTTCTAAATATTCAGTGATGAATACAAGTATGTACTATCTCACCATTCTTTATGAATTTTTATACAATCATTCCTGCACATACTGTTTCGTTTGTTCCTTCATCAATTAATATCAAACTGCCAGTAATTCTGTTTTTGCGGTACGAATCATAAAACAAAGGCTGTGTAGTGCGTATATTTATTTCAGCTATCTCATTTAGTCCAATATTTTTATCAGCATAATCTTTTTCAAGTGTGTTGATATTCAATTTAAAATTGACTTCTTTAATAATACATTTTGCTTCTCGTGTAGTATGTTTTACCCAGTATTTTGCCCCGGGTTTCATGGGTTTTTCATTAAGCCAGCAAATCATCATGGTAATATCCTGACCTACAACCGGCAGATTATCGGGATGTACTATCATATCTCCGCGGCTTATATCAATATCATCCTCTAAAGTAACGGTTACTGATTGAGGAGGAAAAGCAATATCAAGATTGGCTTTCATAGTATCAATAGACTTAACCGTTGAAACGAAACCCGATGGAAGCACCATGATCTTGTCGCCTTTACGCAGAACACCACCGGCTATACGTCCGGCATACCCGCGATAGTCATGGTATTCATCACGGTTGGGTCTGATAACATATTGAACAGGAAAACGCAAGTCAATGAAATTAAGGTCATTACTGATATGAATGTTCTCGAGCAGATACATAAGCGTAGGACCCTGGTACCACGGCATGTTCACTGATCGTTCCACGACATTATCGCCGTTCAGTGCACTGATTGGAATAAAACGAATATCTTTAATATCAAGTTTATCTGAAATTCTGTTAAAGTCCTTCTGAATTCTGTCGAAAACCAACTCATTAAATTCAACAAGGTCCATCTTGTTGACACATACAATAATATGAGGAATCTGAAGGAGTGATGCAATATAGCAATGTCTTACCGTTTGTTCAACTACTCCGTTGCGTGCATCAACGAGTATAAGAGCTACATTGGCTGTAGATGCACCGGTGACCATATTACGGGTGTACTGAATATGGCCTGGGGTATCAGCTATGATGAATTTTCGTCTGGGTGTTGCAAAATACCGATATGCAACATCTATAGTAATTCCTTGTTCCCTTTCTGCACGTAAACCATCAGTCAGTAACGAAAGATTAATCTTTTCCTCTCCTCTGTTAATGCTTGCCCGTTCAATAGCTTCAAGCTGATCTTCAAAAATAGCTTTGCTGTCATAGAGCAACCTCCCGATAAGTGTGCTTTTTCCGTCGTCAACACTTCCTGCTGTTGTGAAGCGCAGCAGTTCCATATCGAGATATCCTTTATGTGATATTTCTTGCATAATATTAATTTTTTTTAATATTTATCTTTCAATGTTACCCATCATCTTTCTTCCAAAATATAAAACGAAGTACTTTTCAAAGTCTAAGTTTTAAAATCAATAAATAAATTTAAGTCACTCCGATTGTGTATCACATCGGGATTAATTATTCGTCCGATTTATCGGACTCATGAGAATAGTTCGGCTTACAGTTTTCAGTTCGCTTCCGCTCCTGAAAACTGAGCCTCATCCCGATGTGCTCCGCTATCGGGATTAATTATTCGTCCGATTCATCGGACTCATGAAAACAGTTCGGCTTACAGTTTTCTCCTCGCTTCCGCTCCTGAAAACTGAGCCTCATCCCGATGTGCTCCGCTATCGGGATT
>CAZBCB010000073.1:0-7859 GCA_964489905.1 uncultured Bacteroidales bacterium | reverse complement strand
ATTAATTCGGCTTACAGTTTTCAGTTCGCTTCCGCTCCTGAAAACTGAGCCTCATTAAAAATATCCTTCTTTTTTTCTGTCTTCCATGGCCGAATCTGATCGTTTGTCATCATAGCGCCCGCCTCGTTCGGTAACTCTAGTAGCTGCCACTTCAAGAATAATATCTTCCAGCGTATTGGCTTTTGACAAGGTCAGACCGGTACATGTAATATCTCCAATCGTCCGGCATCGCACATCACGTATTTCAACTTTCTCAGTCGGTTTCAGCTTCATAAAAGGTGCATAAGCAAGCCATATCCCGTCACGATTAAAAACTTCACGTTTATGTGTAAAATATAAATCAGGTATTTCAACATTTTCCATGTAAATATATTGCCATATATCCATTTCTGTCCAGTTGCTCAGTGGAAATACCCTGAAGTGTTCACCCATTCTCTTCCGTCCGTTAAAAATATTCCACAATTCAGGCCGCTGGTTTTTTGGGTCCCACTGACCAAACTCATCACGGTGAGAAAAGAACCGTTCTTTTGCTCTGGCTTTTTCTTCGTCTCTGCGACCCCCACCCAAAGCTGCGTCGAATTTAAATTCATTGATGGCATCAAGAAGCGTAACCGTTTGCAACATATTACGACTTGCATTATAACCTGTTTCTTCTGTAACTTTTCCCTGATCAATTGTATCCTGTACATACCTTACAATACAGCGACCCCCCGTTTTTTCCATTAATGCATCCCTGAAATCAAGCGTTTCCTGAAAATTATGTCCTGTATCAATATGCAGTAACGGAAAAGGTACTCTTGCAGGCCAAAATGCCTTGCATGCCAGATAGTACATAACAATAGAATCTTTTCCGCCTGAAAAAAGTAATGTTGGCCGCTCAAACTGTGCAGCTACTTCACGGATAACATAAATAGCCTCGGATTCAAGTTCGCGCAAATGATTCAGATTATATCCATCCATTTTTATCCTTTGTATTTAATATGGGGTAAAACAAATTCAGTTATTTTTTCAACACTCTCGTCAACAGTCAGCATGTGTGTTTTAATTTCAAGGTCGTAATTACGGGGCTCTTCATAGGGAGAATCAATACCTGTGAACATGGGTATAAGACCCTGCCTTGCTTTGGCATAAAGGCCCTTAACGTCTCTTTTTTCACAAACATTAAGAGGAGCATTTACGTATAATATAATGGTATCGTCGCTACCAATGATCTGACGTGCCTGTTCACGTGAAAAATTTGTAGGGCTGATAAATGAGACGATAACGATAATGCCTGTATTTACCATAATTTTGGCCATTTCAGCAACCCTCCTGAGATTCTCATGCCGGTCTTCTTCACTATATCCCAGATCACGATTCAATCCCTTTCGAATAACATCACTATCAATTACTAATGTTAAAAATCCCTTATTATGAAGCGTTTTCTCAAGTTCATATGCCAGTGTACTTTTACCTGCACCCGAAAGCCCTGTCATCCAGATAACTTTCCCATGCTGATTAAGCATTAGTTCCTTAGCTCCACGGGATAATATTCTTTCAAAATTCTCCATTTTATCCTTCTGTCAGTAATCGGAAAGGTGTAAATATAATAAAACGGAGACAAAACAAATAAATAACTTCAACTATATGTAAGAGGCAAAATCTATAAAATAGTTAATTTTCTTGATACAGCGGAGTTACCAACCTGAAGTCTGACAATATATGTACCCGGCTTTATATTCTGTAATTCCAAATTACTTCTAAATAAATGTTCAGACTTATACTGAAATTTTTTGATAATCATTCTGCCATTCATATCAGAAATGGTTATATCCACATTTCCTTTATATGGATTTTCCAGTGAAAAATTGATAATGTCTCTTGCCGGATTGGGATACATATCAAATGATGAAAGGTCTACAGTTTCAGGAATTCCTACTTCTTCCAGATCAAGTGTCCATATACCCCGGCCATGTGTTGCAACTATAATCTGATTATCAACAACATCCATCTGCCATATTGAAACAGCCGGAAGGCCGTTATTGGCATAATGCCAGGTTGCCCCATTATCAGTTGATTCAAAAAGGCCTATTTCTGTTCCTGCCCATAATATATTGGTATCATAAGGCATAACTAAAAGTGTATAGACCATAACATCAGGAAAACCATTCCGGCTTGAATCGCCGGTACCAAATCCGGAAATATCTGCCCAGTTTTTACCATAATCTGTTGTCCGCAAAATTTTAGGTTTTCCTTTCATGGAAAACAACAAATATGCGGTTGCTGCATTATGCGGATGTGTTGCCAACCCGCTGATATAGCCAAGTTCAACTTCTTTGTAATTGGCAACAGAATCAAATGACAGACCTCCGTTCCGTGATAAAAAGATATGCAGATCGGGGTCGGAATACATTCCTGCACCTGCCCACACAACAGAATCGGCAGCAAGTGAAACCCTCACAATATGCTGATTTGTCACCGTATTATTCAAAGTCCATCCTTTGCCAATAGGTATGGTTTTCCATTCATATCGACCCATTGCAAAATTATCGTGTCTGAATACACCTTTGCTGCCTACAGCAAATACAATGTCGGGCTTTGACTTTGAATGTGAAAGGCGCGATATAAACGGGCCATCCTCGTTTATTCCGTTATCGGCTTTTTTCCAGGTTAAACCGCCGTCATTTGAGATGTAAAACAGATTGTTGTATGAACTTCCCAGAATACGATGCGGATATAAAGGATGCCAAAGAACTTCAAAACCATCGCCTCCGATTTTATCATCATAAGTTGATGTAACTGTGGCATTTTCACCCTGAGGTGACTGCCATGTGCCATTGTCCTGCATACCTCCGATATATTCATTGGCTCCGGGTTTCTTGGCAATTCCATAAAACTGAGTGGTAACATAACCATTTTTAATCTGTGTCCATGTATTGCCTTCATTATATGATATGCCCAGTCCGCCGTCATTTGCATCGAGTAGTGTAAATTTTTTATTTACAGCATCGGTAACAAGGGCATGTATTTCATGATGGTCAACATGCAGATTACTATTCTTCCGGTAATCAGCTAATACCGTAACATTTGCCCTGTCTATCATGGTAAATGTACCATATTCAATGGTAATAGCCGCTGATGGCAGCGCTTCCGGGTTCCAAGAGGCATCATCGGCCAATGTAGGCCAGAAAAAATATAGTTGTTTATATGTATGGCCACCTTGTTTTGCAATATTGATAGATGGTGTTGAGGGATTATAGGGAACAGCGTGAACAAAAATATATTCCCTGCCTGATATTTCATCATTTAATTTTCTCTTTATGAGATTAAACTTACCGTCTCTTTCCTGATCACGGAAAGAAAGCATGAGTTGTCTGTTATTTTTTGTATCCCAGACTTCAAAGGGAACGTCAATATAGTCTCTGTATGTGTAATCTGCAGGAGGAACGCCTGCTCCTTCACCTTCGGGTACTGTAAAGCGATGCGCTTTTTGCTTTTTGCCCGGTCCAAAACGAATTTCAACTGACACCCAATCACCTGATAAAATGTCGGTTCCATCCTCAAGGTCACCGGTTGACATACCTCCTCCAAGATAGCGGCCTCCAAAATTAATAAAATCCATAAATGAAGCTGTGCCGGTTGTATCAACCCTTTTAACCATAGGGCTACTCAATGTTGTTCCGGATAACAATTCAATTTTCCCCAAATCAACACCGGCAACGAAAACAATATTTTCGTTAAAGGGATGAACAGTAATAGCATTGTTAAACCAACCCTGTGAACCCAGAAAATTATTTGTGGACACGTACTTCGACCAGTTGTTGCCATAATCAGAAGAAACATAAATATGTGTCTGAAGCTCTGCTGAACCTGATTCATAGCCAACAGCCTCAGCACAAACATAAATTTTGCCGGGACTTTGAGGCGATATGGCCAGTTCAAACCGGCCGCCCTCTCCTATTCCGTTATTTGCCGGTAACCATGTTTCACCATAGTCAACAGACTTTATTACCCCATAACCGTATGCGGCTGCATACTGAATTGAAAAAGAAGTTGGATCAGCAGCCAGATCCTGCACTGCATAACCCTTTTCGTAAACTGCAAACCAATTGACTCCACCATCGTTTGTCTTATAAATACCTTTATTGGTAGCCGCCAGTACTATATTTTTGTCATTCGGATCAATAATTATTTTATTGACAAATCTGAAATTATCATTGGTGGTTGTGGAAATTAAAAGCTGCCAACTTTGTCCGCGGTTTTCTGATTTAAAAATACCGCCTCCGCCAACCATTCCTACACCGCCGTATCCTTCTCCAGTTCCGGCATATAGGGTATTATGATCAGAAGGTGCCATAGCCATTGTATTGGTTGACAGATTGGGCAAATCGCCCGTAAGGTTGGTCCATGTTTTTCCTTCATCGGTGGTTTTCCAGATTCCACCACTAACCGCTGCCGCATACCATGTTTTGAATGTAGGATCATCAGGATCAACAATTACACTTCTTGTCCTTCCGGCAACGTTTCCCGGTCCCCGTTGAACCCACGGATATACTTTTTTTGCAGCTTTCAGTCGCTGAAGATTTTTTCTTGCCTTTAACAATTCAAAATATCTGTAGTTTGTTTTGTAACCTGAATATTTTTCACCTATAGGTGTACTGATTGCTTTAAAATAATTAAAAAATTCATCCGGACGATCAAATCCTTCTTTTTCTTCTTCCTCCCGTTCAATAATCTCATGGTACTTTTCGGCACGAAGAATCCGGATTACTCCATATACAGCAAAACTGAAAACTAAAATAACAGTGACAATAAAAATGTTTCTTTTCATCAGTATCTATGTTAATTTAAATCATTTATCAAAAATACTCTGATAATCAACGTCCTCAAAACCTGTTTTTCTGAAAGCCAGAATAAAAACGGTGTCAACCAGCGCAGAATACTGGTCATACAAGCCTACATTCATTATCAGATAATCACCTTCTTCAGCATCATGCTGTAACTGGCCATTAACCGAAACAGCATAAATACCATACCGTCCCATATTAATTACTTCAAGTTGCCGACCATGATCAACACTAAAATAATAACCCTGAAAATGTGTTTTTACCCTTACGCCTGAATTGTAAATGTTGTCAATTACCAGACTGTCTTTACTATTCGGATCCAAAGCTGTAACCAGATTATAATCCTCTGACGATAATTTGTCTAAATCATAAGCTCCACCCTGAAATTCATAGGCAATCCAATTTCCTGCCAGTTTATTAGGATACCCTGCAGCATATTCAATGGTATAATCTTTATCCTGGCATGCATTGGTGATAAAGGCTAAAACAATAACCATTGCCGGATATAATTTTTTTATACCGGAGCAAAGATATTTTAATGCCGTTTTATTTCTGAAAAGATGAGTCATTCTTTTTTCCTCCATGTTACAGGTAGTTCCAGTCCTTTATATGGATCAGACATAAAGCGTATATACCACGATAATGTTCGTCTGGTATAAGTACCTTCAGAATAATCGTATTCACCAAAATAACCTTCTCCGGGCAGAAGTACCAACTGGCCGCTGCCCAGGTCGGCAAATCTTCCGGGCATGGTGTACCCCGGAAATCCTAAAACATCAGTCATTTTATAAAGACCTGCCTGATTGATCTTTGTTACACGTGATTCAACCTCATCCCATAAAGTACCGGTATAGGTACCCGAAAGGTCGTTGCCGGAAACATCCTCATAAGTTACAGCAACAAACCGGTATGTAGTTTTAGAAAAACCCTCATTGTTTTCAGCGTAAAAATAAACTACATACAAGCCTGGTTTGGTGATATCCACTTCTGAGTCATCATAATACAGATTAACACGTGTACCGTTTACTGTAGCGATGCCTCCAGGGTCGGAATATTCTCCGCTATCCTGTTTGATTATTGAAACAAAATCGCCACCTGTAAGGGAGAATTCAGGTAAATAGGACACATGAGAAACTTCAGCCGTTTCATACCATTTCTCACATGAAGTCAATACGGCTAAGATCGATACCGAAAATAATATGTTAATCAGATACCTCATCATGGTTTAATCATCAACTTTTGTGTCCCACCATATCTTATCATATACCTGTTTTTTAGCCGGCGTATTGGGATTCCCTGAATATTCCGTCTCAGGGAAAATAAGGCGCTTCGGAAACCTACCGCTGGTGACATTATTTACTGAAACTGTAAACTCACCGGGGACATAATTATTATCTGAAGCTGGTACCTGACTTTCCTCAGGATAATGTGTGCGGTTGTGTTCAAAAAATGTTTCGAGGCTTTGTATATTTGCCAAAGATACCCATTTCTGAATAATAATTGACCTGATAAATTCATTAAGCATACTTCCCTCAGAAGGAAATTCATAAGGCTGTCCGGGAGAATAAAAACTTTCTCCGCTTTCAAAGCCCAGCCTGTTAAAAGCTTTGTCAATAGCTTTCTGGTATAACTCTTTAGCATCAGCGTAAGAGGCAACATTAAACCTGATAATTGCCTCAGCCTGCAATAAATATGATTCAGTAGCGCTCATAAGATAAACCGGATCAAAAGGACTGAATGCAGGTTTTGAATAATAACTACTGTTAGTCCCTGTGGGTTCGTTGGGATCGTTATAATTTCCCTGGTCAAGACCTTTATGGCCACCTCCCTGTTCGGGGTAACTAAAAAGGGCATCAAGCCGGCCAATATCACCTTTATCATTCATGAACCGCAGGAGTGTATTACTCAGCACCAGATTGGGATTATCGCCCAACACCATAATTTCAGTCTCATACAAAGGATTGCGCCGGCCTGCCTCATTGACAAACTGTGTCATGGCAGCATCAGTCTCGAGAAATTTAATCTCAGGATCGCTATATAAAGTTTTAATTCCGTTTTCAGCGACCATAGGTCGTGCATATACCTGCCGAAGAAATATTTTCAGCTTGAGTGTATTGGCAAATGCTTTCCATTGATCAATTGAGCCATCGAAAAGAATATCTTCGCTACCGACCTGTGGCATATTTTCATCATTGAAGTTCTTACCGATTGCATAATCAATTCGTGCGATGAGACTGTCATATATATCTGAACCATTTTCATAATGCGGACTCACAATGCCTTCATCTCCTTTAAGTGCTTCTGAAAAGGGGATCTGATCATACAGATCAACCAATATCTGAAATATATAACATTGCATTACAGTAGCTATCAGGTAATAATTCCAGCTTTGGTTTTCAGCAGCACGATTTTTGACATATTCAAGATTAGCAAGTGCACCGGAATATAATTCGTTAAACTGCCCGTTGTATGTGCTGCTATTTATATCATACGAATCAAGCCCGGTATATTGTGATGCGCCCGGCGATTGTGTCCAGTGCTGTGACCAGAGGGCTCCCAGAACCTGATATTTCCCCCCATAAACATAAGCAATGGAAGAAATGCCAGCTGAAAGTGTCAGTTTTTCATTAGCTTCTGAAGGATTATTGGGATCCTTGTTGATGTCGAGCCAGCTTTCGCAGGAAATAGTGCTTAGCAAAGTAATGACTGAAACCAGTATTTTAAGTATCAATTTCATTTTTTCATGCTTTATTATAGCTTTCAGTATAATCTTATATTTGTATTGGTCTTTATTTTTTAAATTTTATTGTCTGAAGCCAACGGCATTAAGACAAATCAACATTTCAAAGTACCAAAACCCATATTAACTCTTTGTTTTCTATACTTAAACCATATTAACAAACTGTTTCTTCTTCAAATGAATATTTTCTATGATGATTTTCCTGATTCAAAATATATATTTGAACATGTTTTAAATTACTTTCACTTATTCCAACTGCCCGGTAATCATCCTGCCATTGAAATTTTTCTTGA
>CAZBCB010000072.1:0-10178 GCA_964489905.1 uncultured Bacteroidales bacterium | reverse complement strand
AACTACGGTGGATATTAATTCGGGAGCACTTCTTAATATCGTCTGCGGAGCGCCAAATGTAGCAGCCGGTCAAAAGGTTGTGGTTGCAACACCCGGTACTGTTTTATATAAGGGCGAAGAAAGCTTTGAAATCAAAAAAACCAAAATAAGAGGTGTGCTTTCCGAAGGCATGATATGTGCTGAAGATGAAATAGGACTGGGTAGCAGTCATGACGGAATTATGGTATTGCCCGCAAATGTGAAAAACGGCACCTTAGCCAGTGAATATTTTAAGATTGAATCTGATGTAATCTATACTATCGGGTTAACACCTAACCGCATTGATTGTGTATCACACTATGGGATTGCCCGTGATCTGGCCGCTGCTATCGGAAGGGAAAAAGGCCTTAAAGCCCGCTTGCCTGATGTCAGTGCTTTTAAAACTGAAAATACTTCATATAAAGTTGATGTTATCATTGAAAATCCCGATGCCTGTAACCGATATGCAGGTGTTAGTATTTCGGGTGTTCAGGTGGCTCCTTCGCCCGCATGGTTGCAGGAAAGACTTCGTTCAATTGGTTTAAGTCCGATCAATAACGTTGTTGACATAACAAATTATGTAATGCACGAACTTGGGCAGCCTTTGCATGCATTTGATGCCGATCAGATTAACAGCCGGAAAATTATTGTTAAGAATTTGCCAGCAGGTACACGCTTTACAACACTTGACGGAAATGAACATGAGCTGGCTGAGACAGACCTTATGATTTGTGATGCGGCGGGACCTGTGGCCATTGCAGGTGTATTTGGCGGACTGCATTCCGGAATTACCGGTAAAACAAAAAATGTTTTTCTTGAAAGCGCTTACTTTAAGCCTGCTTCCGTAAGAAATACATCAAAAAGGCTTGGTATAAACACCGATGCATCATTCAGGTTTGAAAGGGGTATCGATCCCGATATGGTTATTACAGCACTGAAACGAACAGCCCTGCTTATTAAAGACATTGCAGGAGGCACAATTGCTTCGGAAATCATTGATGTATATCCTAATCCTATCCTTCCCTGTAAAATTGAAGTATCATTTGAAAATATTAACAACCTGATTGGGATAACTATTGAAAAAGACACAGTAAAAAATATTCTGCAAAGCCTTGAAATTAAAATATTAAAGGATGATCAGGATAAACTGCTGGTTGAGGTGCCTCCTTATCGTGTGGATGTGACAAGGGATGCTGATATCATTGAAGAGATACTGAGAATTTACGGTTATAATAACGTGCCTTTATCTGAAACATTAAATTATAGCATTTCATACTCTCCAAAACCCGATCCGGAAAAACTTGTGAATAAGGTGTCTGATTTACTGTGTGGAAGCGGTTTTACAGAAATAATGTCAAATTCCATTACCTCTTCAGCTTATTACGCAAACCTGGCAACTTATCCTGTTGATCGTCTGGTTAAAATACTTAATCCATTAAGCAATGAACTTAATGTCATGCGTCAGACGCTTATTTTTAGTGGTCTTGAAGCTATAATTCATAATATTAACCGCAAGAATACCAATCTTAAGCTTTTTGAATATGGCAAATGCTATTTTTATAATCCGGATAATAAAAATCAGGAACCACTTTCAGCATATCACGAAGAATTTCGTCTGGCATTGTTTCTGACAGGTCTGGCGTATGAACCGAATTGGACTGCCAGGGAAGAACCCGTAACTTTTTTCATGCTGAAAGGATATGTTGAAAATTTATTGCAGCACCTGGGTTTTGATATTCATAAGCTTAATTCAGAATTGATTGAGAATAAAACAGACATATACAGCAATGCCATTTTGCTGAAATACAATAATGTTGAAATTGCTGAAATCGCTGTATTATCAAATGCATTAACAGAACGGTTTGATATAAAGACCATGGTTTACTTTGCTGATCTGTTCTGGGAAAAAATATTTAAAATTTATTCAGTATTTCAATTGCAATATACTGAAATACCGCGTTTCCCTGAAGTCAGAAGAGACCTTGCTTTATTGCTTGATAAATCTGTTAGTTTTGAACAGGTTAAGCAACTTGCTTTTAAAACTGAAAAACAATTGCTGAAACGAGTCAGTTTATTTGATGTATATGAAGATGAAAAGCTGGGCATGAACAAGAAATCGTATGCTGTCAGTTTTATATTGCAGGATAAGGAAAAGACTTTAACTGACGAACGTATTGATAAAACTATGAAAAATCTTATGCACGCATATATGCGAGATTTAAAGGCAGAAATACGTTAATTTTATAGTCAGCCAAATCTGATTTATATGAAAAATATTGAAGTAATTAAAGGCGATATCACTAAGTTAAAAGTTGATGCCATTGTAAATGCGGCCAATAATACCCTTTTAGGTGGAGGCGGTGTTGATGGTGCCATCCATCGTGCGGCCGGACCCGGTCTGCTGAAGGAATGCCAGAGCCTTAACGGTTGCGCAACAGGTGAGGCAAAAATAACCAGTGGATACAACCTGCCGGCTAAATTTATTATTCATACCGTTGGCCCGGTATGGAAGGGCGGAAATAATAACGAAGATGAATTATTGGCAAATTGTTATAAGAATAGTCTTTGGATTGCAGAAAATACCAAACTTAAAACAATAGCTTTTCCTTGCATAAGCACCGGTGTTTATGGGTTTCCAAAAAAACGGGCTGCCGAAATTGCAGTAAGAGAAGTAAAAAATTTTATGAATAGTTGCAGGGAAGTTAAAAAAGTAATTTTTGTAATTTTTGATGACGAAAATTATTCAATTTATTCTCAACTGGTTTAAGTCTTGTAATTAATGAAGAAAGGAATATTGTTATTTACTTTATTTATTATAGCTTTAAATACCATATTTTCTCAGACGGACAGGGTACAAAACATACACAGTGTAAAACTTACGATTGGTGGTATATCTTATTCTTATGAAAAAGCAATTGTTGCCGAATCGGCTGTAAATTTTGAATTGATGCTTGCCGGGGCATTTGGCTCTGATTTTTTGCATGGCGATTACTGGCTGGTTGCTCCTGTTCTGATGATCGAACCAAGGCTATATTATAATTATAATAAAAGAACGATTAAAGGCAAAAGAGTTATAAATAATGCTGCAAATTATTTGTCATTATCGCTTGATTATCAGTTTGGTTTTGGAATTGGCGAAAATGCAGCTTCATACGCTCATTTTTCAGTTGTTTCAAAATGGGGGTTACGCCGGGCTTTAGGAAACCATTTTTATTTTGAAGGAGCTGCAGGCCCAGGCGTAATGGCAACTTCACCTGATAATTGGTCACCCTTTATTGGCATTGACCTGAAATTTGGATATGTATTTAACAAAAGAAACAAACCTGATGATAAAAAGTAAATTTATACTGCTTTGCTTATTATGGGTTCAGATGTTATCATCGCAAAGCTATGATAATAGTTTGGTCTTTACCAGGCACACTGCAGCTGTTAAATCAGTAGCCTTTTCACCTGATGGTTCTTTATTGGCCACCGGCTCAGAGGATAAGACAATTTGTATATGGAATACAAAGACAGGTGAACTGGTTACAACCATCGGTGATAATTTTTTTCCTGCCATTGCCCTGAAATTTCGCAGCAACGATGAATTGTTCATAGCCAGTGGCCCTGATATTAAGCTGATTGATTTTTCTGGTAAAATTATACGTACTTATACCGGAAAAACAGTACATATCTGGTCGATTGATTATAATGAGCTGAAAAGAAAAATAACAGCAGGAAGTTTTGGAAAAACAATCAGGGTATGGGATACTGAGTCAGGTAAAGAAGTCCTTTTACTCGAAGGGCATGAGAAAAGCACGTTACCTGTTAGTTTCAGCCCATCAGGTGACAGAATATTAAGCGGCTCTCTTGACCAGTCGGTAAGGCTTTGGGATGTTTCTACCGGCAAAGAGATCAGAAAAATGGACGGCCATACAAGTAATATTTTCAGCGTAGCTTTTCACCCTTCGGGTAAATATGCTGCATCAGCCTCTGCCGATAAAACCATCAGACTATGGGATCTGGAAACCGGTGAAATTTTACAAACCTATTCAGGGCATAACGGTGGCATTCTTGATGTGGAATTCAGCCCCGACGGAAATCACCTTCTTAGCTGTGCCGTTGACCACATGATAATTCTCTGGGAAACGGTTACAGGTAATAAGCTGTATAGTTTTGTCGATCATAAAGCCACTGTGAACGATATTGAATTTAGTCCGGACGGATGGTCATTTGCTTCTGCTTCTGACGATAAAACAGCTCGTCTATGGAAAATTGAAAAAAAAGTATTCTTGGAATTTTACTTTATGAATGATATTGAAAATGCCATAGCTGCTTCACCACTTTTTAACGCAAGAGAACAGGGAGAATCAAAACAGGCGTATAAAGAGAGGCAGGATAAAGCAGCCACATTTCTTGACGAATTATATAACGAATATTATAAAAAATATTTGTTAATGATGCAGTCACAAAGTATCGAAAACCTTAAAAAATTGAAATGAAAAAGATAAAAAGAATTGGCCTGGTTGCCCATGACAACCGCAAAAAGGATTTGCTTGAATGGGTCGAATGGAACTGGAAAACCCTGACGGGTCATGAACTGATATGCACAGGAACTACGGGCAGACTCGTAGAAGAACTTATGATAAAGAAAACAAGTGAGGCCAAAGTAAAAATGCCTCATATTACTAAGTTAAAATCAGGTCCCCTTGGCGGTGATCAGCAACTGGGTGCATTGATTGCTGAGGGTAAAATAGACATGCTGATATTCCTTTGGGACCCCATGCAACCACAACCACATGATGTTGATGTTAAAGCATTATTGCGCATTACAGTGTTGTATAACATTCCTACAGCATGTAACCGCTCATCGGCTGATTTTCTGATTTCCTCGAGCCTTCTTAATTCTGACTATAAACCTGTTTTAAAAGATTATTCTGTTTATATTCAGCGATCGATAGAAATAAAATAAAAAATATTTTGACTGCTGAATTTTGGTTAAAAGATATTTCTCTTTATATTTGCACTCCTTTTTAAGCCAGTGTTTATTTTAAACAATGGTGTAATGGGGAATATAAGCTAATATTCCAAGTAGCACAATAATAATTGTTTAAAATTTTTTACGATGAATACAATTACAATTAATGTAAATCCAAGAAAAGATTTAGGTAAGAAACATTCGCGCAAATTGCGCAATAATAATCAGGTACCTGGTGTAATGTACGGTGGTAAGGATGTTGTTCATTTTTATGCACATGAAAATGATTTCAGACATATAATATATACACACCACGCTTTTCTGGTGAATCTCAGTATTAATGGCAAAACATACCAGGCAATTTTAAAAGAAGCCCATTTTCATCCGGTATCTGATAAATTGCTGCATATTGATTTTGTTGAAGTGTCACCCGATAAGCCAGTAATTGTTAACCTGCCGGTTGATCTGGTTGGAAGCTCTGTTGGTGTCAGAGAAGGTGGGAAATTGCGTCTTCGTAAAAGATATGTTAGGGTCAAAGGCCTGGCATCTGATATACCCGATATGCTTCAGATTGATATCACCGATCTGGGTATCGGACATTCAGTATTAGCAGGTGATTTAAAATTTGATAAATTTGAAATTCTTGAACCAAAGCGTGCTGCAATTGTAAGTGTTATATCTTCACGGGCTGCTGCCAAGAGCTTTGGTGAAGAACCTGTTGAAGCTGCTCCGGCTGCCGGTGGTGAAGAAGCTGCTGCAGCTGAAACACCTGAAGGTGCTAAAGAAGCAGGAAAAGAAAAGGAAAAAGAATCTGAACAAACTAAGAAATAATTACACTGCATGTGAAATACCTGATTGCAGGGTTAGGTAATATTGGCGAGGAATACCAGAATACCAGACACAATATAGGATTCCGGATTCTGGATTCGCTGGCACTTTCATCAGGTCTTGTTTTTTCCGATAAACGGTATGGTTTTATTGCCGAATACCCATATAAGGGGAGAAAATTTATTTTGCTCAAACCTAACACTTATGTTAATCTGAGCGGAAAATCAATTAATTACTGGCTCGGTAAAGAGTCTATCCCTCTTGAAAATTTACTGGTTATAGTTGATGATATTGCTCTTCCCTTCGGGGTACTAAGATTAAGGCCTCGGGGAAGTGACGGCGGACATAACGGACTTATCAATATCATCCAGACTTTAGGGCATCAGAATTTTGCAAGGTTACGTTTCGGAATCGGTAACAATTTTCCTCCAGGCGCCCAGGTTGAATATGTTTTGGGCGAATGGACAGAGGAAGAAGAACAAAAACTTGGTGAACGCATCAGCATTTGCCACGATATTATCCGCAGTTTCGGATTCGCCGGCCTTCAGAAGACAATGAATGAATATAATAACCGGTAGCTTATAATCCCTAATAAAAGGTAATAGATTTTCAGTTATAAGAAATATTTTATCTTTTATTCCTCCTCATGCTTCAGTTTGTGGCTACATTTAATCAGGTCATTTGATTTTCGGCATCAGGCAAATCCTTTTTTTACTATCTTTCGGTTTTCGAATATGGCAATGAAAATTAATTACAAGCAAATCGTTGACCGGAATATCGGTTTATTAACTCAAAATGAACAGGAAATAATCAGAAAAACACATGTTGCTGTTTTCGGAGTGGGAGGACTGGGAGGAGTAATAGCTGAAATACTTGTGAGATCAGGAATAACCCGGATAACTATTGTTGATAAGGATATTTTCGATGTTACTAATCTTAACCGGCAGATTTTTGCTTTTGTTGATACTATTGGTAAGCCCAAAACTGATGTTACTGAAGAATTTCTTCGCCGCATTAATCCCGAGCTAACCCTTATAAAAGCCTCTGAAGTTGGGCAGCATAATATTTACGAACTATTAAATGGAATCAGCGTTGCTCTTCTTGCACTGGATGATATCTCAGGATGTATTGTGATAAGCCGCAGCGCCAGACAACTGAATATTCCGTTGGTTGAAGGCTGGGCAATTCCTTATGGAAATGTCAGAGTATTTACTGCTGAAACACCATCACTTGAAGAAGTATATAATATGCCTACTTTAGGAAAAGATATTGACAGCCTGACCAAAGAAGAAAAACAATTATTAAACCTTAAAATGTTATATGAATTACGTTCACTTGAAGGAATTGATGAATATTACCCTGATCTGGCATTGCAAAGGATTAATCAGGGTACCATTACTTCATTTGCGCCAATGGTCTGGCTTACGGCAGTATTAATGGCAAATGAGGCGTTGAAAATAATTCTGAATAAAGGAAAAATTGCCTATGCTCCGTCATATCACCTGTATGACCCTTATAAAAACATAATCCCAAAACAAGGTTGTCATGAAGATAATTAATACACACGTTCACCTTATTGAAATAGATAAGGTGATGAAAGATAACGGAATACAATACATTAGTTTTTTGAAGGAAATTCCGACATTTACTACTGTTGAACAGGTCACCGGCATGATTTCTGTTGATAATCTTCTGAAACAGATGGATGAGGCAGGCATAACTCAATCGGTTTTGTATGCTATGTATTCACCCATCTTATATTCATCAAATGAATTTGTTGCTTCAGTATGCCGTCAATACCCCAGCCGCTTTACCGGATTTGCATCCGTTGATATTAAAAATCCTGATGCGCCGGCAATGCTTGAAGAAGCTGTTATAAAACTGGGCTTAAAAGGATTAAAACTACATCCTCCATTGCAGGATTTTTTTCCTGATGATAAACGATTATGGCCACTTTACAAAAAGGCTGACGAGTTAAACATTCCTGTTGTTTTTCATGTTGGCTCAACTCCTTTCGGAAATCTTGTAAAACTTAAGCAGGCATATCCTGTATTAATAGATGAAGTAGCCAATGACTTTCCTGATCTTACAATTATTTTAACACACCTGGGGACTTTATGGCATAATGAATCATTCATGGTAACTGAAAAACATCCCAATGTGTATATCGATACGGCAGCTTACCCCTATGAAATAAAAGAAATACTTAATGAAAATTTAATAAGGAGGGTGGGCGAAAACAAATTTGTTTTTGGAACTGATTTTCCCATGCCTTATGAAGGAAAACTTCATAAAATGAAAGATTTTGTTGATTGTATAAACAATTTGAGTATCTCTGCCGAATTAAAGGAAAGAATCTTTCATGTCAACTTCGAAAACCTTATGAAGGCATGAAAATAGTGCATCTGATAAATAATCTGAAGAGAAAACGGGTTATCCGGTATCTTACCTTATCAAAGCCTGATGCTTTTTTTAAGGGCCTTTCGCATCGGGTTCTTTCATCATTTAAGTCAGCTGCCAGAAATTGTCCCGCTTATCGTAAAGTTCTTGATTCATACGGAATTATGCCTGAATCGATAAGCACATTGGATGAATTCAGCCAGAAAGTACCGGTGATTGATAAGAATAGCTTTTTTGCTGCTTATCCTTTTATTGAAATAACCGGAAAGAAAAACTTTGATAATATCCGTTCTATTATGACAAGTTCGGGTTTTTCAGGAAAATTTGCCTTCGGTGTTGAACTAAAAAATAGTGCTAAATATTCAAGGTTTTTTGTTGACACAGCACTTGACATGTTTTTTAAAACAAGTGAGCGAAAAACATTTTTAATTAACTGTACGCCCATGGGTGTGCACGTTGAGACTTCTTTGCCTCTGGCCGAAACCAGCGTGAGAAGTGATATGGTTCTGGCCTTACTTTCCGGGGTATCTCCATATTATGAACAGACAATAATTATTGGTGACCCTTATTTTCTGAAAAAAACAGTTGAAGAAGGCTGTGAAAATGGAATTGACTGGAAGAAGTTAAATGTAAGTCTGGTTATGGGGCAGGACTGGTTTCCTGAATCGCTCCGCAGCTATCTTGGATCACTTATGGAGATTGACCCTGACAGAGATACCGAAAGGCTTATAATAGCTACAATGGGCCTTACTGAACTCGGGTTAAATGTTTTTCATGAATCACCTGAAACAATTAAAATCAGAAGGTTTGCTCAGGCAAATGCAAAATTGCATGAGAAACTTTTTAGGAGCAAAAACAAGGCCTCCGGCTTTCTTTTTCATTATTATCCTATGCGTTTTTTTATTGAAGAACATCAGGATTTATTGATCTTTACTACCCTTTCAGAATCGGTTTCTGTTCCTTTAATACGTTATGCATCAGGCGATTGTGGTCATCCTTATACGTATTCAGCATTGTCAGAACTATTATGCTCCTTTCATCTTGACCATTTAAGTCCTCTTCTTAAACTGCCCTTAACAACAATTACCGGCCGTGCAGGAAATGTTATCCGGATAAAAGATAAAACCGTATATCCCGAAGATATTAAACTTGGCCTGTATGAAAATTTTGAAATTGCCGGCAGCATTACCGGACATTTTATCATAATAACCGAAAACGACATGCCTGTTGTTCATATTCAATTAAAACCATCGGTAACACCTGGTCAATTATTGAATAATGCCATTAAAAATGCTATTACAAAATACACTGAAACAGACATCATTATAAAATCATATCCGTACAGGGAATATCCTTATGCAATGGAACTCAATTATGAAAGGAAATTCAGTAATATTTTATAACCGTTTCACATACTATGTTTTGACCAGATCGGCACTTGAAATCAGGTAAGGGTCAGACATATAAAATCTGTAATTCTCAGGATACTTTGTGCGCCATGTATACTCAATCTGTTTTGAATTACATAAGGCAGGATAGGTAAATGCGCCGTAAAACATTGCCGGTGGACACATTGGCTTATAAAACCAGTAAAAACGTTCAATAAATCTCAAAAGCGACGGTTCTATGAGTATTACATAATCAGTAATGCCGTTCTGTTTTCCGTAATGATGACAGATTCGGAAAATCCCATGTGAAACAAGTCCTCTGTTTTTGGGTGCAATTACAATGTACCTTGAAAGCTCACCCATGGTGCTGACATCAATTTGCTGATTGTGTAATGACGGGTGGTGCAGAAAAGGCAGGGTACCATAATCACTCCCTTTTATAAAACGCATTAAGCCCAGAATATTAAAATCATCATCAAGGGCAATGAATGTAGGGGACTTTTCATCAAACAAATCCGACTCAAGTTCATCAGGATAATCACTGGGCTATAACCATTTCTTTTCTTCACAATATACTTTGTACCGGA
>CAZBCB010000071.1:0-10233 GCA_964489905.1 uncultured Bacteroidales bacterium | reverse complement strand
TGATATACTGAATTATTTGGAAAATTCTTTTTTGTCAGGAAACAGCTGATTATGGGTTGCATTGAAATACATAACCTTAGTAAGTCATTTGGCACTGTGAGTGCCTTAACTGACATTTCACTTGATATTCAGGGAAACACATTATACGGATTCATCGGACCTGATGGTGCCGGCAAAACAACTATTTTTCGCATACTTGCAACATTACTTATACCTGATAAAGGTGAAGCTTTTGTGAAAGGATACAATGTAATAAGTGATTATAAGAAAATCAGGCATTTTGTTGGTTATATGGCTGGTCGTTTTTCGTTGTACCCCGATCTTACCGTAGAAGAAAACATCAAATTTTATGCAACCATTTTTGAAACATCATTAAAGAAGAATTATCATTTAATTAAAACTGTTTATAGCCATCTTGAGCCTTTTAAAAATCGGCCTGCATTAAAATTATCAGGTGGCATGAAACAAAAGCTTGCTTTATGCTGTGCATTGATTCATAACCCTGAAATTCTTATACTTGATGAGCCCACAACCGGAGTTGATGCTGTTTCACGCCGTGAATTCTGGGAATTACTCAAAGAATTAAAAGAAAAAGGCATGACTATTCTGGTTTCAACTCCTTACATGGATGAGGCATCATTATGTGATAATGTTGCGCTTATGCAAAAGGGGACGGTCATGCTAAATGATAAGCCTGAAAATATAGTTGCAGCCTATAAAAGAAAACTCTTTGCATTAAAGTCATCCGATATACATCGGCTCATAACCGACGTCCGATCGTTTGATGAAACGCTCAATGCATACCTTTTTGGCCAGTCTGTGCATCTTACACTGAAAGATCAGTCTGACAACTCATGTAATAAAATAATTACAAAACTTGAAAAACTCGGTCATAATAACATAACACTTTCCCTTATTAGGCCGGAGATTGAAGACTGCTTTATTGAAGCCATTGAAAACCAACGAAGTGATAATTAATTACAAGGAAAATGAACGGAAATATTCCAATTATCAGCGTCAGTCATATGTACAAGAAATATGGGAATTTTGTAGCTAACGACGATCTTTCATTTGAAGTATATCAGGGAGAAATTTTTGGTTTTCTTGGTGCTAATGGTGCCGGTAAAACTACTGCCTTAAAAATTCTTTGCGGCCTTTCTGAACCTACTTCTGGTGAAATTAGGGTAGCAGGCTTTAATATATATACACAGCGTGATTTGATTAAAAAGAATATAGGCTATATGAGCCAGCGTTTTTCTTTGTATGAAGACCTTACCGTCACCGAAAACATAAGGCTTTATGCAGGTATTTATGGTTTGCCTCCCTCTGTAATAAAACAACGGACATCTGATTTGCTTTATCAGCTTAATTTGACCGATATTGCAGATACACTTGTTAAGCAAATTCCTCTGGGATGGAGGCAAAAACTGGCCTTTTCGGTAGCGGTTATACACAACCCCAAAATAGTCTTTCTTGATGAACCTACTGGTGGTGTGGATCCAATAACGAGGCGACAATTCTGGGAATTGATTTTTGAAGCTGCAGCAAAAAACATAACTGTTTTTGTAACAACACATTATATGGATGAAGCCGAATACTGTGACCGTGTCAGCATTATGGCTGATGGCCGAATTGAGGCAATAGACACACCAGATAATCTTAAAAACCAATTTGGTGTTACAAATATGAATGATGTATTTCTAAAAATAGCGAGAAAAGTAAGCGTTTGACATGATGAATATAAAACTTCCTTCGGCTGTCATTTTTGATCTTGACGGGACAATGGTTGATAATCACATTTACCATCATCAAGCCTGGTCTGAATTCTGTAACAGACATAATATTTGTTTTGATGTTGATACTTTTTATCGACAATTTGGAGGTACAAACAAAGAAATAATGAAAGAACTTTTCGGCAATGATATATCAGAAAAAGAAATAAGAAAATATTCTGAAGAGAAAGAATGCATATACAGAGAATTATATAAAGGTAAAGTAAAACCTGTAAACGGTTTACCTGAATTTATAAAAATACTGTCAGATGTTAATTGTAAACTGGCCATTGCTACTTCAGCACCCCTTGAAAATGTCTCTTTCATCCTGCATGAACTCGGGCTTGAGAATTCATTTTCCGCTATTGTCCATGCTGACATGATAACTCACAGTAAACCACATCCTGAAATATTTCTGAAAGCGGCTTTTTTGTTGAATCTTAAAGGTAATGAATGCATTGCGGTTGAAGATACTCAAAGAGGCCTTGAATCAGCAAAAGCTGCAGGTATGAAAACTATCGGGATAACTACTTCAAGTCCGTCTGAAAAGCTGACAGCTGCTGATTTGATCATTGATAATTATCACGAAGTATCCCTGAAGGTTTTGTCGGAAATCATAAATAACCATAAAGTATGAGAGAATTCTTAGGATTTATTAAAAAAGAATTTATTCATATTCTGAGAGATTATCGCACAATGACTATTTTATTCGGATTACCTGTTGTGCAAATATTGATTTTTGGCTTTGTTATCCGTAATGAAATAAGGAATGTAAGAATTGCAGTACTTGATTTCTCAAAAGATGCGGTTACCTGTGAGATCATTAACAGAGTAACATCATCAGGCTTTTTTATTGTAGATAAATATCTGCATTCTGTTAACGAAATTGAAAAAGTATTTCAGGAGGGCAAAATAAGAGAGGTGTTGGTTTTTGAAGATCATTTTGCATCCCGACTCGGACGTGAAGGAGTATCATCGGTACAGCTTATCTGTGATGCTTCTGATCCTACATCTGCCAATCTTATTGTTAACTATACACGTGGCATCATTGCATCATATGTCAAAGATCTTAATCAGGATGTTAAGATCCCATTACAGATAAATCCGGTAACGAGAATGATGTATAATGCAGATTTAAAAAGTGCTTTCATGTTCGTTCCCGGTACTATGGCTATGGTTCTTTTGCTTGTGTGTGCTTTAATGACCTCAGTTTCCATTGCCCGTGAGAAAGAAACAGGTACTATGGAAGCATTACTTGTATCACCGATTAGGCCAATGCAGATTATTACAGGAAAAGTAATGCCATATATAATCTTGTCATGTATTAATGCCGCTGTAATACTCATTATTGGACATTTTGTATTCGGATTGCCCATACGTGGCAATATTTGGCTGTTATTTTCAGAAACCCTGTTATTCATCACATTAGCATTGTCACTGGGTATTATGATATCTACATTAAGTAACAGTCAGCAGATGGCCATGTTCATATCTGCATTTGCCCTGATGTTACCTACCATTCTTTTATCAGGTTTTATTTTTCCGATTGAAAATATGCCTAAAGTATTGCAGTGGATAAGTTATATTGCACCTCCAAGATATTTTATAACGGTTATCAGAAGTTTAATGCTCAAGGGATCAGGAATCACAGAGGTGTGGAAAGAAACCATGGTGATGGGTATTATGATTATTTTATTTATAGGTATAAGCTTTTCCCGCTTTAAGGTGAGGATTGAATAATTTTTATATGATCATGAGAACAATATGCTTGTTAATACAAAAGGAATATTTACAGATATTCAGGAACCGTACCATGTTGCCTGTTATTTTTGTTGTTCCCATCGTCCAATTGTTGATTCTGGTGAATGCTGCCACACTGGATATGAAGAAAATTGACTGTGTGATTATTGATGAGGATAAATCATCTCTTTCAAGGCAGCTGTTGCATAAATTCACAAGCTCTCCTTTTTTTCATTTCGTAGGTACAACAAACAACGCTGCTAAAGAAGCTGAACAACTTATGCTCAGAAATAAAACCGACCTGATCATCCATATTCCAAGAAATTTTGAAGAAAAACTATTTACCTCAGGTGCAGCGGATTTGCAAGTTCAGATAGATGCAATTAATGGTTTATCAGCCGGGTTAATTAATGCTTATACAAATTCAATCATCACAAGTTTTAATAGTGAGCTTCTAAAACAAAGGGGATCTAATGTTACCTTAGTATCAAAGTTCAGAAATATCAATATAGAATATGCATACTGGTATAACCCGTCCCTCATATTCAAAAACTACATGGTACCGGGAATACTTGTTATACTTGTTACCCTCATGGGCATGTTTTTGTCAGCCCTTAACCTTGTCAGGGAAAAAGAAATAGGAACCATTGAGCAGATTAACGTCACACCAATAAAAAAATATCAGTTTATAGTAAGTAAACTTTTTCCGATATGGACGATAGCCCTTTTCGAACTGGCATTCGGATTATTTTTAGGTAAACTGTTGTATAACATTCCTTTTGAGGGTAGTATTTTGGTATTATTTTCATTTGCTGCAGTTTATCTCATAACTGCCCTCGGATTCGGATTATTCCTTTCTGCCATTTCGAATACGCAGCAACAGGTTATGTTCATGGCATTCTTTTTCATGATAACATTTATTCTTATGAGCGGAATTTTTACACCTGCTGAAAGTATGCCACAATGGGCACAGGAAGTAAACAGGTTTAATCCTGTTGCATATTTTATGCGGGTTATCAGGATGATTATTCTTAAAGGCTCAGGATTTCGTAATATCAGTCACGATTTTTTCAGTATGATTATTTTCGGAATATGCGTGCTTGGCCTTGCCATCTGGAGGTACCGAAAAGTAGCTTAGTAACAGCAATTATACATCAACCTTCTTCAGAATTAGTCCGAGTTCTTTATCTTTTTCAGCTTTTAATATAAAATTGAAATAATTCAGGTTCATGCAATAAAAAAAGTCTTCTTTCGGACTTGATTCCTGATTGGCCGGGTTAAAGAATCTGCGTCCGCTCGTTTTCCTGATAATATCAAGCGCACTGTTAAAATCATACTTTTTACCTCTTAAACTATCTTTAATATATTCAGCACAAAAAGTATCCTCTTCAATAGGATATCTTGCCGAATATCCCATACATACCAATGAAACCACAGCAGGATTTCTTGAACGGATATATGATACAACGGCATCAGCATTAACAAAACTTCCTGTAATGATTTCTTCTGCTTCCGTTGCATTCACAATGCCCTGTGTCCCTGCACTGGTAAGATGAATAACTGTTTTGCCTCTGAAATCAAAATCTTTTGTCTGAAAAGGTGAATTACCAAAATCAAACCCGTCTATTTTATGATTATTTTGCTCTCCTACAAGAATATAGTCAGGAAAACTTTTTTTTAAATCAAAAGCATGTTCTTTATTTCCTACTGGAATAATTTTTTCAACACCACGGTCAAACAAATAACACGCCAGTGAAAATGCCCTGAATACATCAATAATAACTGTAAGGCCACGGGCAAGCCTGGCACCTTCAATTAATTGCAGAATATCAATTCTCATTATCAGAAAACCAAAAATTCAAGCCCGGCAAAAATAATTAAAATTAAATACCATTATCATTGTCCTTTGCGCACTTCTTCTTTAATTCTTTGAATATGCCCCCTGCCAAGGGCTTTGACCTCACAACCAAGCCTGAAATATTCTCTGATTTCTTCATCTGACAAAATTCCGAAACAATCAATGATTGCCACCGTATTACCTACCCATTTAACAACACTTTTAGGTGAAAGATTCAGATACTGGGCATGTGGCACTGCCAGAATAATGGCTTCAACCCCTTTTGCCGACGCTTTAAGGTCTTTGCTTACCCGTAAATTTTTCAGATCCTGCTGATTACGGAAAAACCTTGACCATGACTGATCAGGAGCAGGATATTCATCCTGATTTTCAAATTCATACCAGTGATCAACATAAGGATCATGAACCCTTATGTCTGCACCCATTTCTGTTAATTTTCTTACAATTAGTTCGCTACCGCTGTATCGGGTGTCACCTACATCCTGCCTGTAACTTGCGCCACATAGCAGTACTTCCGACCCGGCTATGTAGCGACCCATATTGCGCAATGCATCCCTTGTCAGTTCAGCTACATGCAATGCTCTGGTATCATTTATATCTATGGCAACCGGGGTTATCTTGAAAATATGATCGCCGTCTTCAAACCCCAATATATGCTCGTAAGCCCAGTATCCTAAACCACCATCCTTTGGCAGGCAGTAACCACCGATCCCGGGTCCTGGGAAAATAATATTACTGTGCGTGGGTCGCATTTTTATGGCTTTAATTACCTTGATAAGATCAACACCATTGCGTTCGGCAAAAAGACTCCACTCATTAAGAAATGCAAGTATGGTAGCTCTGTATGAATTTTCAATGATTTTAGTTGTTTCTGATTCTATGGGCCTGTCCATTACTGTTAAAGGAAAGTCTTTGGTATTTAAAACCTCATGCAGAAACTTTTCTACACGCTTACGCGACTCGGCATTACAACCTGAACAAACACGCCAGAAATCTCTGATGCTTGAAACATACTCACGTCCGGGCATAACACGTTCAAAGCTGTGCGCCAGCAAAGGTTCTGATTGAATTCCCCTTCGGGCAAAGGCTTTCTTCAGAATCGGCCAGGCAACAAATTCAGTTGTGCCCGGTGCAACAGTTGTTTCTATCAGTACAAGACAATGCGGGGGAATCTTTTCACCAATGGTCTTTAAAGTGGCTTCCAGTGCCTGCATATCAGTTTCTCCTGTACGCATATTACCCAGTTCCTTTTTCTTATAATCACATTGCACATCAACTACAACACAATCAGCAAAATGAAGACAATCACTGTTATAGGTTGCTGTCAATGTCTTTTCTCTTTTTACACATTTTGATATCAGTTTATCCACTTCAGGATCTTCAGCCTTTACTGGTGATTCACCTCGATTTAACATGGGTATTTTCCAGAAACTTCTGACACTCGGGCGCTGACACCCAATAACAAATTTACTGTACTTCCCGTTTTTATCACGCGTATTGGCAATAATAGCGGCCATTACTGCACCCACAAAACCAACACCCATTACCACAACAATTTCTTTCTTTTCCGATCTGGCTTTAGCTACCTGCTTTTCCAAACGCTGATATTCCTTCTTATAATCATCTTTTTTCGGAATGGCAAACTTTTCACCAGCAGGATTTATTGAATAAACAGTCTTATCATCTTTCATAATCTGATTTTATTTTTCCTGTAAAAAAATAAATAATTTTTATAAAAAACAATGTTTGATGAGAATTTACAAAAACGTAATCAGCCTCCTTTTAATTTGATTTCATAATGTTATCTTTGTGCCCGCATAATTTCATACCAAAAATGAACATTGAAAATATTATTATTCAGCTACTTGAAAAAGCAATAACCACACTATACTCACCTTCTGTTTCAGAAATTGCATTTCAACTGCAAAAGACAAAACGTGAATTCGAAGGCGATATTACTCTTGTCGTTTTCCCGCTTACAAAATTATCCCGGAAACCTCCTGAAGTGACTGCAAATGAAATCGGTAATTTCCTTATAAATAATTCCGATTTAATTTTAAAATATAATGTCGTAAAAGGTTTTCTCAATCTTCTTATATCCGACAGGTTTTATCTCGGATTTCTGAATTTTGCCATCCGCCAGGATGAATTTGGAATAATTAAACCCTGCGAAGGGGGTCAAAAAATTATGGTTGAATACTCTTCGCCAAATACCAACAAACCATTGCATCTGGGGCACATCCGTAATAACCTGCTGGGTTTCTCAATTTCAAATATCCTGCAAGCTACAGGAAAAAAAGTTATAAAAACCAATCTGGTAAATGACCGCGGAATACACATCTGTAAATCAATGCTTGCATGGATTAAATGGGGCGGGGGAGAAACACCTCAGTCATCAGGCAAAAAAGGTGATCATCTTGTAGGCGATTATTATGTTAAGTTTGATCAGGAATATAAAAATCAGATCAATGAACTCATTTTAAATGGCATGAAACCGGATGATGCCGAAAAAAATGCCCCCATATTGCTTGAAGCTCAGGAACTTTTACGTAAATGGGAAGCCGGTGACCCTGAGGTTATGGCATTGTGGAAAAAAATGAACGAATGGGTTTATGAAGGGTTTGATGAAACATATCAGCGGCTTGGCGTTAGTTTTGATAAAATTTACTACGAATCAGATACTTATTTAATAGGTAAAAAAGCTGTTTTAGAAGGTCTTGAAAAAAACATTTTTTATAAACATGCAGACGGATCAGTTTGGGTTAACCTCAGCAATGATGGCCTCGATGAGAAAGTGTTACTCCGTTCTGACGGTACTTCTGTTTATATCACTCAGGATATAGGAACTGCTCAGATCAGAATGCAGGAATACAATCCTGACCAGATGATTTATGTGGTAGGAAATGAACAGAATTATCACTTTGAAGTACTCAGGCTGGTACTCGATAAGCTAGGGTTCCCATGGGCTAAATCACTTTACCATTTATCTTATGGTATGGTTGAATTGCCCGAAGGAAAGATGAAATCACGTGAAGGCACTGTAGTTGATGCTGATGACCTAATGGATGAAATGATCCGTACAGCCCGTGAAATGTCTTATGAACTGGGGAAACTTGAAGGGCTTACTGAAAAAGAAAAAGAAGAAATTTTTTCTATTATAGGACTGGGGGCATTAAAATATTTTATCCTTAAAGTCGACCCTGTAAAAAATATGACTTTTAATCCAGGAGAGTCGATTGACTTCAATGGAAACACAGGACCTTTTATTCAATATACTTATGCCCGCATTCGTTCAGTATTAAGGAAAGCCGTTGAAATGAACATTGTGATGCCTGATAAAGTTGATGATTCAATTTCACTTAATGATAAAGAAAAAGATATTCTGAAATTATTGCATGACTTTCCGGCAATAATTAACAGCGCTGCTACAGCTTATAATCCTTCACAGATAGCTAACTATGTTTATGAGTTGGCTAAAGAATACAACCAGTTTTATCATGATTATTCAATTTTAAAAGAGGAAAATCAACCTGTCAGGGAAATGCGTTTATTGTTATCGCAACTTACCGCCTACGTGATAAAAAAAGGAATGTATTTGTTGGGGATTGAAGTCCCTGAAAGGATGTGATTAATCTGGAATGTAGGATTTTTAAATCATTATATTTGCAGTAAAAAATAATATAACATGTTTGAAAATTTATCAGAAAGGCTCGAAAAGTCATTTAAAATATTACGCGGTCAGGGTAGAATTACCGAAATTAATGTTGCAGAAACCCTTAAAGAAGTCAGACGCGCGTTGCTTGATGCAGATGTTAACTATAAAATTGCCAAAACTTTTACTGACACTGTAAAGCAAAAAGCCCTGGGTGAGAAAATATTGCTGGCTGTTAAACCCGGTCAGATGATGGTTAAAATAGTGCACGATGAGCTTGTTCAGCTCATGGGCAGCACCAATGTTGATATTAATTTAAAAGGGAATCCGGTGGTAGTGCTGATAGCCGGGCTTCAAGGTTCAGGAAAGACGACTTTCTCAGCAAAATTGGCCGCTTATTTGCGCACTAAACGTGGAAGAAATCCTATGCTCATAGCCGGTGACGTATACAGACCTGCAGCTATTGAACAGTTAAAGATATTAGGTCAGCAGATTAACGTACCTGTATATTCAGAAGAGGGGAATCAGAATCCTGTAAAAATTTCACAGACAGGAATAAAAGAAGCAAAAAGACTCGGTCACGATCTTGTAATTATTGATACTGCAGGTCGCCTGGCTATTGATGAAGAAATGATGAATGAAATAGCTGCTATTAAAAAATCTGTTGATCCTGCTGAAGTACTCTTTGTGGTTGACTCAATGACTGGTCAGGATGCAGTTAATACCGCAAAAGAATTTAATGACAGGCTTAATTTTGATGGTGTTGTTCTTACCAAACTCGATGGTGATACGCGTGGTGGTGCTGCCCTGTCAATACGTGCTGTTGTTGATAAACCCATTAAATTTATCAGTTCGGGTGAAAAACTCGATTCTATTGAAGTGTTTCATCCTGCCCGTATGGCCGACAGGATACTTGGAATGGGCGATATAGTTACACTGGTTGAGAAAGCTCAGGAACAATATAATGTAGAAGAGGCCAGAAAACTACAGAAAAAGATTGCCAAAGATCAGTTTGGGCTCGATGATTTCCTGAAACAAATACAACAGATAAAGAAAATGGGTAATGTAAAAGACCTTGCTGCCATGATCCCCGGAGTAGGAAAAGCAATTAAAGATATGGATATTGATGATGATGCTTTTAAAAGTATTGAAGCCATTATTCATTCAATGACTCCCGAAGAAAGAAGCAGTCCGGATATATTGAACGGTTC
>CAZBCB010000070.1:0-10300 GCA_964489905.1 uncultured Bacteroidales bacterium | reverse complement strand
TATTTTTTGATTAAAAGTTTCATTTTCAGTTTCTATGCTCACAATATACATTCCTTTTTTAATAGTAGCTATAGGAAGTGAAAGAAAATTACTGTTATCAATCTGATATAGTTTTATCAGTGTGCCTGATAAATCAATTAATCTGACATTACCTTTTTCAATAATTTTATTGAACATTATATTAAGCAGGTTGCCTTGTTGGCTAATAACCATCTTTTGCGGCAATGGGTTTTCATTCATACCGGTTTCGCCGTACTGGGTAACCATGACTGTTTTTGCAGCAGTGCCTGTTGCTGATATTGTGATGTTGGCTGTTCGTGTAGCACCGGTGTTTTCTTCAGCTGTAACGGTAACAGTGGCATTTCCTGACCCTGAAGCAGGATTTACGGTTAACCATGCCTGATCACTTGATGCATTCCATGAAGTATTGGAAGTGACACTAATTGCACCGGTACTGTTTGCTGAGGCATCAAGATTAATACTGGATGGTGTAACTGACAGTTCCGCTGATGCAGCTGCCTGGATAACGGTAATGTTTACAGGATTAAGAGTAGGCACGCTTACAGTAAGTATTGCCTGCCGTTCTGTAAGATTTGGGTTTGCTGTTACAGTGATTCTTATGGTGTACCATCCCTGAAAGTACGGTGATGCTTCAGAACTCGGTATCATCCATGCTTCAGAGCTTGATAAAGAAAGGGTTGAATTAGTCATTGCCCATAGTGTTGATGAATTATTGGCTGTGGCAGCCGTGTTTACCGAAGTCGGATTAGGTGTAAAGGATGAAGAAAATAACATAAGGGTTGCCGGTGCAGCAGCTTGTCTAACTACCAGTGTATCAGCTATACCTGTTGCTACATAAAAAATTACATTTTGTGTACGTATGGATGCTAGTGTATTAGGTGCAACAGAGAGGGCTACGCTATTATTATTTACGTTTGATGAAGGTTCTGGCGTTATCCATGTTCCTGTATTAGTAACGGTCCAAACAGAATTTGATTGTACATCAACAGTATGTACACTTGCAGTATCGCCAACATAAAGGGTGTCAGCAGTTACGGTAATGAAACCCGGCGCAGAAGTGTTCTGATTAACCAGAATAATCATAGGTTTTAATCCCGGTGCGATGATAGTTAGGGTATCCTGACGGGCGGTGTCTGCTGTGTTTGCTTCAGCGGTTATAATAATAGTATCGTTATATATGCCCGAAGTTTTATTGAGCGTGACCCATGAGGGTGAACCTGAAATAGTCCAAGTAGTGTCGGAATTGATTGTAATTTTGGCTGTACTGTTAGCTGTATCGTTTAAGATTATGCTTCCCGGCGAGTAAGAAAGTGTTGACATTTTTACATATTTAGCAGCGAATTGCCAGAATGCAGGCCAGTCGGGGGCATCAGTGTGACCTCCTGTATGGTAACGGTAGCCAATGTCACCATCAATATAATCTTTATCGATAACAGGTTTTTCATCCTTCATAATCATGCCTTTATGGCCGAGGAGCTCATATACGGGTGTTGCAGCAACGGTAGTAAGAAACATTCCGTATGGATCGCACCATGAGCTTTGATTTCCGCCGTTGATGAATACCGGTCTTGGGGCGCATAAAGCAAGAAGCGAATGGGCATCAACCGGGCAGTCTTCAATTTTGCGGGGCAGGTATTGTCCGGGTATTTTTTCTCCCACCCATTTAAAAAAGTTACCGGCCATCCAGTGATATTCCTGGTCCCATGTGGAATTTTCAAGGTCTTGTCCCCAGTGGCGTCGGTTCATTTTAGTTCCGAGGCTGCCGGCATCACTCGGAAATGCAATAAAAACACGCTGATCATAAGCCATTGTGACAATAGTAGCTTTTCCGTAACGTGAATGGCCTGTGACGCCAATTTTTGTTGCATCCACATGAGGGTCAGTTTCAAAATAGTCGATCAGTTTACTTACTCCCCATGCCCATGCAACAAGTGATCCCCATTGTTCAGGAGTCCTCCAGTTGCCTTTATTCACCAACCCTATTAAATAACTGGTAAGGCCTGCACCATTGTCGGGCTGTAATGCTGTTGCGTCAAATGAGCATGCGCCCCATCCTTGTGGGTATGCATAATTCCAATAAGTATCAATTGATCCCCAGAAAACCACCATAACCGGCACTGGCCCTGCAGCATTAGCAGGTACTCTCAGTGTTGCTGAAATCTGAGGTCTGTTTCTTACAGCCGGATATCGGGAAATGTCAATAGTGCCGGTAATTACTTTCTGGATGTAGGCTGATGCTCCGTTGCCGCCTGTAGTGGTTGTAACTGACCATGAAACAGAAGGAAGGATGCTGTCATGCGGGATAAAACCGTACAAGTGTTGCTGTATGTCTTTGAAAATCTCAGGTCTTCGCAGATTCCACCATTCTTCCGGTGTGGTGATGTAATATGCACTGTCACGCATTTTTAACAGATTAATAGGAGTATATTCTCCGAGCCTGGTGGAATCAGAACCCGGGAAAAAACCACTCGATTTATCAGCATAATTATTCCATAAACCCCACCCAGAGCGGGTAATGGTGTTTCCTCTGTCGTCAGTCCAGTTTCCTTCAGGATTACTGGCGTCAGAAGGCCTGGCATTTAGATAATACGGCCGGTTTGGGTCGGTAAGCTTTGACGGAAGAGATGGCGCAGTAATACCCAGCTGCCACATCATCTGGTCACGGTCCTGTGTATTTGTAACATTTGCCGGAGGAAAAGCAGGAAACTGAGCTTTTAATAATGTGCATGAGAAAACACAGATGATAAATCCCGTCAATAATAACTTTAGCAATGAAGAGGTTGTTTTCATAAGATAAGTTTTAGCATAAATTAATTATTAATGTAATCGATTGCAATAACATAAAAATATTGAATTATCATGAAAAAACAAAAAACATTTTTATTTATTCTATTTATTCACTGTTGTTTTTAAAGATAGCTTGATGTATGGCATTTCATTGCATAAAACAATACAATAAAAAGCTTTTCAGGAACTTGCAAAAAGAAATAAACCCAAGTACGATGGATTTATAAATTCATCGTGCTTCGGATAAATTGTTAGTGGCAAATTAGGTTTTAATCATTATTTTATGGATAATCTGGCTCAGTAGGTTTTCTGACTTGTAGAATTATCGTAATCCTATCAGTTCAAGTACACCGTTGATGAATGTCAGCGGATGAACCGGATTACCCGGTATATAAAGGTCAACATGGTGCAATGCAAGAAATTCCCTGCTGATGGCTTCACTGTTTTTAAACAAGCCACCACTGATAGCATCAACACCGGCGAGGACAATGATTTTAGGATCGGGTATGGCTTCATAGGTTGTTTTAAGTGCAGCTGCCATGTTTTCTGAAATAGGGCCGGTAATTACTATTCCGTCGGCATGGCGTGGTGATGCCACAAACTCAATGCCATAGCGCCCCATATCAAAATTTACGTTACCGGCTGCATTGAGTTCCATTTCGCATGAATTATCACCGCCGGCTGAAACCTGTCTGAATTTGAGGGCATATCTGAATAGCCTCCTTATTTCAGGTCTTACTGCCTGGTGGTCAAATTCGATGGGTTTATCTTCTCCGGCCCTGATAATAAGGTTTTTTCGCTGGTTTGAGGCCAATTTATAATCGTTTGTAAATCTTATTCTATTAGGCAGCATAAAACTGCATTCTTTACAGAAATAGCATTTCCCAAGATCAATACTAAAAGGTGAAGCATTTATTGCATCTGCCGGGCAGGCTTTTTTCACTGTTTCAGCTTCCTCATCTGTAATATCTTTGTCAATCACCGGCCGGCCGGTAAGATTATCTGAGACTTTGGCATTTCTTACATCAGGAATATACTGTATTCCATGCCGGCGTAATATTTTTAATTCTCGTAACATAATTTTTTACAAATCAAATCCGCAGTATGAAAGATTAAAACTTTTATTATTAACAGGGAAGTTTGATATTTCCTCTTCCCTCACGGCAAGGGCAAGTGCCTGCCAGTTATGCATTGAAGGGTCTTTAATTTTATAATGTATGATATTTCCTTTATCATCAGTTATGGCAGAATGACAGATTTCGCCACGCCAGCCTTCAGTGAGGCTTATGGCGAGCATGTTTTTATTAAATGAAAGGTTGAAGTCAGGTTGGAGTAAATTAGTATTATTAAGGCTTTCATATTTATCAATGAGCCTGAAAATATAGTTTATTGATTCAATTACTTCTGCTTTGCGCAACAAACCTCTGGCAAGCACGTCGCCGCTATCAAAAGTAACCGATGATATATTCATGTCCTGGTATGCAAGTGAAGGATGGCTTATCCGTATATCTCTTGTAAGGCCTGTCATACGGGCAGCCATGCCAACGGCACCAATTTGTTTCATCTGTTCTTTTGATACTTTGCCACATTCTTCAAACCTGGCCAGTACACCTGGCAATGAATAAATGCGGGCAGTAATTTCCGTAAAGCGCTCGAGGACATCTTGCAGGTTGTTACGTAAAAGAATCAAAAATTTTTTATCAGGATAATAATGCGATCCGGCAGGACGTATAAAACCTTTACCGAAACGATTACCGCACCATTCAAGCATTGTATTAATAACTGAAGTTCGAAGAGGCTCAAGAGAAATTTGCCCTAACTGGTAAGCGATGTCAGTGCATAGCGCTGCTGTATCTCCTATATGTATGGCAATTCGCTCCATTTCAAGTGCTATGGTGCGGATAATTTTCAGTGCAACAGGTTCGGTGAAGCCGGCCAGTATTTCTGCAATACCTGAAAATGCAAGGGCATGACCTATTGTAGTATCTCCGGCAATTTGCTCAGCCAATAAAGTCTGCTGCAATAATCCGTTTTTCCGGATAAAAAGCTTTTCAATTCCACGATGTTGATAACCCAGTTGTATCTCAAGGTGCAAAATATTTTCGCCGTTACATATAAACCTGAAATGACCGGGTTCAATAATACCGGCATGTACAGGCCCTACTCCAACTTCGTGCAGTTCTTCGGAGTCTATTGAATAAAAGGGGTATGTAGCTGGAATTTTGGTTTTATCATAACGGTCAGCAGCGTAACGCAAGGGTTTTAGCCAGGGATGTCCTATAAAATCAATACCAAAATTTTCGTGAATCTCTCTTTCAAAAATATGCATAGATGTATTTTCGGCACTCAATGCTTTTAACTCTAGAGATTTATGTGCCGGCTGCTCATGGGATAATACATAAATGCTGTGTTGACTGTCATTGGCTATCAGACAGAAAAACCTGATTTTATTATCATGCAGCCATCCGAAATAATTCAGGCAATGGTTTTGACCGTCTTGTAATAGTGAGATACAGCGGTTATAAAACTCATCGTAATCAAAGACAGGAATTTCATGTAAGGTTATTGTTCCGGGATTCGTATTAATTTGTGCATTCATCTTTTTCTTTATTTTATCAGGTCAGCTATCAGGTTTTCAACAAATGGAATGGGGTAAAAACAATAAGTCATAGAAATAATAAGCAGGGAAAGCTGAAGCAGAAATAGCCATTTGTTTTGCCCGACAGACCTGCAATTTTTTTCTGCCGAGAAAAGGATCGGAAAAACCCTGGAAAATAAACCAAAAAGCAACAACGAAAGCATAATTATTATGATGGTGAAAATGATATATTTTTTCTCTATGAGCAATCCCTTGAATAGATTAAGCTCGGCAATGAAATATCCCGAAGGTGGAATAGCTGCAATAAAAATAAAGCCTGTAAGAAGAATTAAAGCACCCCATTTATTGACTTCAAGATAATTTTTGTTTTTAAAGATGTTATATGTTCCGGATATTTTATGAAGGAATCCTGTTTGAAGAAATAGGGCAGATTTAACCAGTGAATTCATTACAAGCAGTAAAAATGGTGCATAATGCCATGACTTACCCTGCCCAAGGCCGATAAGTACAAGACCCATAATTTCAAGAGTACTGTATGCAAGAAGCCTTTTCAGGTTTTTAATTTTTAACAAATATGCTGTTGCAATAAAAACGGAAATAATACCTGTAATTACCAACACATGATTCATCCATGTAATAATTTCATGGCCTGAAAAGGCAGTATAAAGGCGATAAACTGCCGTAAAACCTGCATTTACGAGCACAGTTGCCATTAGTGCACTTGCACTGGCAGGCGCGGCATAATTGGCATCAATGCTGATGGTATAAAGAGGGAAAGTTTCGAGCTTAGCGCTGTAGCCCAGCAGAATAAACAAAAATGACAGTTTTAGCCAAAGCGGGTCAGCCGAGGTTATCGCCTGTGCCATATTCTTATAATACAGTACCGAACTACCCGAATCACTGCTAATATTTCCACCAACAAACAGAATACCAATATATGCAAGGGCTATACCGGTTGAGCTAATAAATACATATTTCCATGCGGCTTCAAGAGCATTGCTATGGCGGTGATGATAAATAAGTATGGTTACTGCAATGGTAGTGGCTTCAATGAAAATCCATGTAATAACAGCATGGTTGGCAAGATATACGCCATTTGCAGCAAAGAGGAGACCGATTATCCCTGAATAAAATCGATTCTGGGCAGGCACAGACTCTTCGGCCATATAACTGAAGCTATGAATAACAGCAACAAATCCTACTAATGCTGATAATATTATAAACAACACTGCCAGCGCGTCAAAAGTAAAAAAGCTGAAGATAGTAATGCCCTTGTTAATCGATGCAAATGAGGCTAATATAGAATGCATGGCAATGTAAATAAGGCTGCCGGCTTTATAAATTTTTTTTGAAGGAAAAAGGTTTAGCAGTGCAATCAGCAAAACCGATATTATAAAGTATGCAAACGGAATAATCATAATTTAATCTCTTAGTGAAGATAGATGATCAACTTTCAAATCGCCATATTTTGAGCCCACCCGGGTAAGAAGCATGCCCAGTATGAGTACGGTAATGAGAATGTCAAGGGTAATGCCAATATTAATAAGCAGCGGAAAACGGTTTGTAAGTGAATAGGAAAAAAGAATGGCTGCGTTTTCAATTACAAGAAATCCTACCAGGTGAGAAAACATTAGTCGGTGTGTTATAATTAGAACCAAGCCTGTAAACAAAGCAAAAAATGAAGTAATCATATAAATTTTGGCATTTTCGTTAATATGCATAACACTAACAGCAGTAATTGATGCAAACAGGGCAATAAGACTGAACAAAATATTGTAACTTGCCGGAAGGGCATGTTTATGAACACGGTCGACACTGCTCACTTTCAGAATACGGGTAAGCAGCAACGGAATGATAACAGATTTAAATATCAGCGTTTCAAATAAAAGAATCATAAATTCGATAGCTGATGATTTAATAACTTCAGCAAGGGTAAAGCTGAACATAAGAATGCCCTGAAAGGCAAGTAAAGCAATGTAACTTTTAAAACGCTCGGTATATGCAAGGTATATCAGTGAAAAGCCGAATAAAACACTTATAATAATTTTCTCATTCATAGAGTATTCTTTTTTTAAGAAAACAAAATGATAATAAAAATAACCATCGCAACTGCAGAAACAGTGATAATGAAATGTGAGTTTCTTTCCATGCGGAATCTTGCTTTAAAGGATTCAATACATCCGATGGTTACGGCAAAAATAAATTGTATTGCAGCGTAGATTGTTATTTTGAGCCATAGGTCGATACCTGCAGGAATTGCAAAAAATGAAATGAAAGTTCCCCATATAGCAAATTTCAGGTAATTTGCCATATGAATAAAAGCAAGGTCAGGGCCTGAAACATCAAGAACCATTACTTCATGAATCATAGTCAACTCGAGATGTGTTTTTGGATCATCAATAGGCACTCTGCTGTTTTCAACCAGTGCAATGCACAGGATAATGAAAGCCGATGATAATGCAATAAGGGTCAATGACTGGCTCATAGCCAGTGAACGGTAGAACTCGTCGAATGAAATACCTCCGGTTAAAATAGAGACCGAGGCAATAAGAAGAAAAAATGCAGGTTCAATGAGTAATCCGAATAATGCTTCACGTGCAGCGCCCATACCCTGAAAGCTGCTGCCTGCATCAAAAGCATTAATAATAATAAAGAAACGATTGATAGCCAGCAGGTATGCAAAAAGGAGAAAGTCTCCCCTGAAAGATAATATAGGTGTGAATCCGGGAACAGGGATAAAAACTGAGGAAACCATAACAGAAGCAAGAATGACTGAAGGTGCAATATGACTGATGATACTGCCTGCTGAACTTATTACAGCTGATTTATTGAGTAATACCCATACATTTTTCCATGGCTGCAACAATCCGGGGCCTTTTCGCCCTGACAAAATGCTTCGGGTTCGCCCGATAATCCCCGGGAAAAAAAATGCCGATATTATAATGGCAAAAACTGACATGAATTTTTAAATTACATTAAAAATTGTTAACAGAAGCAATAAAACCATATATAACAACAAATACAAGGCATAATGCTGAAGGTGACCGGTTTGTAATACAGCGGTTTTTCTGAATAAACAGGCTGTTTTGATAAAGAGCCGGGTGAAAAGAGTGCTTATTTTTTCATTAATATGTGTTGTAAAATGACGGGCAGCGGGGAAGATTTCATCACCGGTTATTTTATATCGCCTGTAGCGAATGCCCAGCATAGGGCCGTAGAGTTTTTGATATTCCTGCGTATATGATGTGGCTGTGTATTGATGTTTTGGTGTAAGTGCATTATATCCGCATCCCCAGGTTGGACCCTTTTTATAAGTGCGTGATTTTAACATCAGGTATCGTAATCCTGTCAGAAGCAGCGTAACAATAATAAAAAAGAATGCTCCTGTTGAGATGTATTGCATAATATCCAGTGACCTTGTATCAATAGCATTAACTGAATAGGTCTGTTTGACCACAGCATAAATTATTTTAACAAATATAGAAGGCAGCAATCCGATAGTTATGATTAATAAAGCAGGTAATAACTGGCCGATATCCATGAATACATTGTTTTGGGTTTTAATTGATGCATGTTCTGAACGGGCAGTTCCCAGAAAGACAATACCGAATACTTTGGTAAAGCAAAATATTGCAAAACCACCAATAAGAGCAAGTGATAAAATAGCAAGTAATGAGGTAATAATAATAAGTAAAGACTGGTTATGCAATGAACGGAACAAACCTGAATAAATAAGAAATTCAGATATAAAACCATTGAATGGTGGTAGTCCGCAAATAGCAAGTGATCCAATAAGAAAAAAAATGCCTGTGCGTGGCATAATCTTTATTAGCCCTCCCATATCTTCGATATTCCGGGTATGAGTGGCTTTCACAACAGCTCCTGCACCGTAAAACAGGAGCGACTTGAACAACGCATGGTTAATAGTATGTAATATTGCTCCTCCAAAACCCATGTAAGTGAGGAAATCATTGCCTGTGCTTTTTCCGATGATCCCCACACCTATACCCATTCCTATGATACCAATGTTTTCAATGCTATGAAATGCAAGAAGCCTTTTTATATCGTGCTGAATTATTGCCTGCATTACACCATACAGTCCGGTAGCTGAAGAAAAAAGCAATACAATAATGCCTATAACAAGTGATTTGTCGGGTAACAATGATGTTACCCTCAGGATACCATAGATACCCATTTTTATAATTATTCCCGACATAAGTGCAGAAACATGAGAAGGAGCTGAGGGATGGGCATCAGGCAACCATGTATGCATGCCCAGAAAACCTGCTTTCAGCCCGAAACCAATAAAGAACAGCAGGAAAACCGGCCATGCCTTATGTATGCTGAAATAGATTCGGATTGCTTCAAAACCAGATGAACTGATATTTGATGTAATAACAAAGCCAGCCAGTAAAAGAAACATGCCCAGGTGCATCTGAAACAGGTAGTTTATAGCGCTTCTTCTGATTTTTTCATTTTCTCCGTCAAATAAAACGAGTAAAAAGGTTGATAATGATAATATTTCCCAGAAAATTAAAAATCCGATGGAACTACGCACACTTACCACCAGCAGCATACTGATGTAAGCAAATATAATATTCGCATAATGCAGGCTGGTTTTAAAAGACGATTTGTTTGTTGTGTATCCCTTCAGGTAACCTGTTGAATAGAAAAATTGTGATATGACGGTAAAATTAATGAGCAGGATAAAAACAGCAGATAGTTGGTCAACGATAAAGCTGGTTTGGTTAGTCATATATTCAATAATATTGCCTGTAAACAAGGTATATACTGCAATCCATGATGTAATAATTCCGAAAATTATAAAAAAGAAACCCGTTATCAGGGGCTTATATTTTTCAGGTAAGACCAGAACAATCAGAAATGTAAAAA
>CAZBCB010000069.1:0-10344 GCA_964489905.1 uncultured Bacteroidales bacterium | reverse complement strand
ATAACAGTAATATTAATGAGTTCCTGGATAAACTCTTTGCCTCAGCCGATGTATCCTATCGCGTTCTGGAAAACAATCTGATTGTTATAACACCCAAAGAATTATTACAGCAATTAAAAGTGAAAGGTAAAGTGGTCGACGCAACAACAGGTGAACCATTGCCAGGGGTAAATGTGGTTGTGGAAGGAACGACAACTGGAACAATAACAGATGTTGAAGGATACTATGAGATAGAAATACCAGATGCAAATGCAACATTGCGATTTTCATTCATAGGATATGATAGTAAGGTGATAGCAGTTGAGGGAATGGCCATAATAAACGTACAATTGCAACCCTCCCTGATAGAATTAAATGAGGTAGTGGTTACGGCACTTGGCATTGAGAGGAAAAAAAGAACCTTATCATATGCTACACAGCAAGTTGAGATGGGTTCTTTAACAACTATTAAAGACGTTAGTCTTGGCAACGCTCTTGCAGGAAAGATTGCTGGTGTTTCGGTAACTTCTTCCTCTGGAGCTTCAGGAGTTGGTGGAGGAACAAGAATAATTATCCGGGGAGAAAGATCAATAAATGGCGATAATACCCCTCTTATTGTTATTGATGGTGTTCCCTCAAATACAAGCCTGGACGCTATCAATGCAGATGATGTGGAAAGCATAAATGTTCTTAAAGGTGCTGCTGCTTCAGCTCTATATGGATCAAATGCCGCTAACGGAGTTATAGTTGTTACAACAAAAAGAGGCAAAGCAGGAGAAACAAAAATAGAGATCAATTCACTGACTACATTTGATATACCATATCTATACCCACCCATTCAGAATATATATGGACAGGGGGAAGGAGGATTATTTTTACCTACCACAGAATATTATAGCTGGGGAGCTAAGATGGAAGGACAAATGGTTACTGATTGGACTGGGAAAGAAATTGCTCTGACTCCTCAGCCCAACAATATTAAAGATTTCTTCCGTACAGGGGTCAATTATACAAATTCATTGAGTTATAGTGCCGGAACTCAAAAAACAACAGCCTATTTCTCCTATACCAATACATCAGCATCGGGAGTAATTCCTGTCAATGATCTTGAAAGACACAACTTTAATCTTCGCCTTAATACGGAACTGATCGATAAATTGAAAATGGATTTTGTAATCACCTGGATTAAAAACAGCTTAGACAATGCACCTGTAAGTGGAGATGATCTTTTCAGCCCTATGTGGCAGCTTATTAAAATGCCAAGAAGTATTCGAACTGATGATATCAAAGGAGGTTCCTATTATGACGAAACAGGTTCACTAAAACAATTAACATGGGCTCCTAATTCTACAGCAGTTATTAACCCGTATTGGTCGATTAAAGGAAGAGAAGCCGTTTCCAACAGGAGTTTTCTGAATACTATAAGTACCCTGCGTTATGATCTTACTCCGTGGATGTACATTCAGTTGCGGGGAAGAATGTCAACCAATAACAGTGATTTTGAGGAAAAATATTATTTTGATACCAAATATGTTAATTCCGGCAGAGGGCAATATAGCCTTTCATACAATAAAACACAATTCCTCAATGGAGACCTTCTGGTTGGCATTGATAAATCCCTGTCGGAGCTTTGGGAAGTAAATGCAACTTTTGGCGCGGAAATAAAAGACACAAGAAGTTCTGGAATTAATGCAAAAACAGGGGAATTGGTTCTTGAAAATAAATTTTTTCTTGGAAACGGGGCCACTTTATCATCGACAGATTTTTTCACGCATACTCAAACTCAATCAATTTTTGGAACAGTTCAGTTTGGATTCCATAATTATGCTTTTGTGGAAGTAACAGGTCGTAATGACTGGAACTCAACATTGCCCGCACCATATGACTATTTTTATCCTTCGGTCGGGATAACGGGTGTCGTTTCAGAAATGCTTTCCTTGCCCCAGTTTATATCATTTCTTAAAATAAGAGGTTCATATGCAGAAGTAGGTAATGGTGCTGGTTTTGCACAAATATTCCAGACCTTTTCGCGCACACTGAACGGGACAATGGGTGAGATTTATCCTAATTCAAGAAAAGTACCTTCCGATCTGATTCCTGAAAGAACAAAATCATGGGAAGCAGGTACAGAAGCACGGTTTCTAAATGACAGAATAGGAATGGATTTGACTTTATATAAATCAAATACATATAATCAGTTGGTTTGGGTTACTGCTCCTCCTTCGGCAGGTTATAGTACAGCCGGTATCAATTGTGGTAATATACAAAATCAGGGAATTGAACTGATGATAATGGCAATGCCACTAAAAATGAACAATTTCAGTTGGAGAGTGAATGTGAACTTTTCGCGGAACTGGAACAAGGTGATTGAGCTGACTGAAACACTCAACAGGTACGAAATCAGTTCTCCTAATTTATCATTGGGCGACTCATGGATTATTGCGGGCAAGGAATATGGAGAAATATTATCAAAAGGATTTGTCCGGAATCCGGATGGGAAAATAATAGTTGATAATCTTGGAATGCCAAAGATTACAGCTGAATCAGAGACATATCTCGGGAATTATCATTACAAATGGAGAAGCAGCTTAACAAATAGTGTTCAGTTCAAAAACTGGAGCTTGTATTGTCTGGTAGACCTCAACTATGGTGGAGTGCGTCAGTCAGCAACAGAGGCGATGATGATGCTGTGCGGTACAAGTAGTGCAACTCTGGACGGCCGGGATGGATTTATTTTCCCTGGCGTTAGAGAAATTGATAACGGTGACGGAACCATAAGCTATGTTGAAAACGATATTGTAATTACAGCTGAACGGTACGCAAAAGCTGTCGGAGGAAGAGCTACAGACGGTTGTGCAGAGGTTTTCAATCATAAAGCTACAAATGCAAGATTAAGGGAACTTGCTGTTGGTTATAATCTTCCTCTTAAAAGTAAATTAATAAAAAGCATGCAAATTTCTGCTGTTGGCCGCAATCTGTTTTATCTGTATAATGGATGCAATTGGTTTGATCCTGACGGAACTTACGATCTTACAACAAACGGACAGGGATCTGAAAGTGCATTTCTGCCTGGAACAAGAAACCTAGGTTTTAATATTAAAGTGACTTTTTAAAAACAGCAAAAATTGGAAGTTATGAGAATCATTTATAAAATTTCCCACTGCCATGTGTTTCTCTGTGCAACTTTTATGGGACTTTTTCTTTTCTCCTGTACAGACAACTTCATGGAAATAAACATGGATAAGACCCAATTGATGCAGGTGGGGCCAAAGGAATATGCTGAACTTTTTACCCATGCTTTGCATAAAGGTATTGCATGGTGTACGACTGATGATATGAGCCGTATGTCGAGTACCCTGGCTCTTCATAACTGCGGCTATATAGCCTGTGGTAAGGCTTCTAATGATCAGTACCAACAGGGACTTGGATGGCAAAATGCAGGATTTAAAGATATTTTCGTTGATGCTATACCAACAATTAATCTGATTCTTGAAAGTGCGAAAAGGGAAGGTTTTACTACGGCTTACAATGTTGCTCTTATATGGAGATGTTATCAGTTTCTCCTGGCAACTGACGTTTGGGGACCTATTCCATATAAGGAAGCTGGTAGTGGTAAAGAAAGTGTTCGTTATGACAGCCAGAAAGATGTTTATTATGGTTTGTTTGAAGAACTTACCAGTGCGGTAAATACCCTGATGCCTCAAATTCAGGCAAATCCGAATCTTAATGTATTTGGAACAGGAGATCCAATTTATTCAGGAAGCGTAATTAAGTGGGTAAAATTTGCCAATACGCTTCGATTGAGAATGGCATTGCGTATCTCAAATGTTGATCCGACAAAAGCTAAAACCGAAGCTGAAGCGGCAGTGGCTACCGGATTATTACTGGAGAATAATAATGACAATGCCATGTTCGAAGTGAAAAACTTTGCTGAAGAAGGTAACGGTATGCCACGTATGGAATCCTTTTACCAGGACGTCATGAGTACCAGCATGGAAAGCATAATGAAAGGATATCAGGATCCAAGAATGCAGGAGTTCTGGTCTCCTGTACAGTCTAGTCCGACCAATCAGAGGTTCCCTGATGAATATAAAAGCAATATTGGAGGATATCATGGTTTCCCAAGCGGAGCTGATCCCGTCGAATACACATATTTCAGAGCCTTTTCGAAATACGGCCCCCGTTTTGTCGATGGAAATCAGCTTGTTACTCCAATTAACGTCATGCATTCATCTGAAGTATGTTTCCTGAAAGCTGAGGGAGCATGGAGAGGGTGGAATATGGGAGGCACAGCAAAAGAATTTTATGAAAAGGGTATCGTTCTTTCTATTAAACAATGGAGAGAAACCGGAATTACGGATGATTCAATACAACGCTATATAAATAGCACATTAATGCCTGTTGCTCCAGAGAATTATCCTTATTATGATCCTCCAATGACTGATATTCCGGTAAAATTTTCTGATGACAGGGAAAAACAATATGAGCAGATTCTTACACAGAAATGGTTGGCGCTTTTCCCTCTTGGTTTTGAAGCTTGGGCAGAATTCAGAAGAACCAGGTTTCCTAAACTTTATCCTAAAAAATATTCTGTCAATGGTAATATAGATCTTTCAAAAGGTATGATTCAAACACGTTGTCCTTTTGTTGAAGATGAATATAGTGCCAATGCAACTGAAATTCAAAAAGCAATTCAGTTGATTGGTGGAACTGATCTGGAGACAATACCTATGTGGTGGGATACTCACCCAAATGGGAATTAGAAAAGTTTTTGAAAAAAGATACCCCTATCCTTCAATTAACTTAATTACAAACCCTTTAAATGATTTGCTTATGAAAAAAAAGCTTCACATCCTGTTTCTTTTTGGGTTCTTTTTAGCATTTGTTGCTAAAGGACAAGGACCTGTAGTGTATCTTCCTCTTGACGATGATTTTACTGATGCCAGCGGAAATGGACTTAATGCTGCTGATGCTGGTACTGAGCAAACTCAGTTTGTCATAGACCCGGTACGTGGCAAGGTAGCCTTTTTCCCTACCAAAGCCCATGCCGTATTGCCTAAGGTTGATGCGCTGAGATTCGGCCCTGGACAGGATTTTGCCTTCGCATTCTGGCTAAAGATGAATCCTACTCCAGGTGATCCGGCCATACTGAGCAATAAAGATTGGGGAAGCGGAAAAAATAAAGGATTTGTGTTGTTTTCACAATCAGAAAACCCGGGAGGATATAACTGGACAATTAACTTTTGCGATGGGAAACTGGCAGATGGCGGTTCGGAAAACAGAAAGTACTGGCAGGCACAAGCCCAGGGAGCTCCGGATGCTATTGACGGAACCTGGCATTTCATAGCTGCTTCCTTTGACAGAGACGATACTTTGAGGGTCTTTCTCGATGGAGAAGAAATGCCAAGTACAGTATATCTGGGAGATGCACCGGGTTATGCCTATGACAACATTAATGATTATCCAATTACTATTATGCAGGATGGTACCGGAAGTTATGATCCGGATACAAGCGCTTACATTGATGAACTTAGGGTATGGAACAGAACAATTACGGCCTATGAAGTTAAAAAAATATATCAGGAAACACTTAAACCAAGATCTGGACCCGTAGTATATCTTCCTCTTGATGACAACTTTACTGATGCCAGCGGAAATGGACTTGATGCTACCGATGCAGGTACTGAGCCGACTCAGTTTGTCATTGACCCGGTACGTGGCAAGGTAGCCTTTTTCCCTACCAAAGCCCATGCCGTATTGCCTAAGGTTGATGCGCTGAGATTCGGCCCTGGACAGGATTTTGCCTTCGCATTCTGGCTAAAGATGAATCCTACTCCAGGTGATCCGGCCATACTGAGCAATAAAGATTGGGGAAGCGGAAAAAATAAAGGATTTGTGTTGTTTTCACAATCAGAAAACCCGGGAGGATATAACTGGACAATTAACTTTTGCGATGGGAAACTGGCAGATGGCGGTTCGGAAAACAGAAAGTACTGGCAGGCACAAGCCCAGGGAGCTCCGGATGCTATTGACGGAACCTGGCATTTCATAGCTGCTTCTTTCGACAGAGACGATACTCTGAGGGTCTTTTTCGATGGAGAAGAAATGCCAAGTACAGTATATCTGGGAGATGCACCCGGTTATGCCTATGACAATGTTAATGATTATCCAATTACTATTATGCAGGACGGTACCGGAAGTTATGATCCGGATACAAGCGCCTACATTGATGAACTTAGGGTATGGAACAGAACAATTTTTGCTGATGAAGTTAGGGAACTTTATCAAAGTACTTATGTAGGGATTACAAAACCGGTTGCTAATAGACAAAATGCTCTTGTATTCCCTAACCCCGCAAAAGATGTTGTTCATTTGCAATACAATGCAACAGTTCAAGGGAATGCCCGCATTCTTATTTATAATAACATTGGAATGCTGGTACGTGATATTACCCGACAGTCAGTTGCCGGCCAGAATGAAGTTACCTTTGACATAGGAGGCTGGCTGCCTGGAATTTATCTGGTTAAAGTAGTTTCTGAAAATAATTCACAGGTTGTCAGGTTTATCGTAGCTGAGTAAAATTAATTTATCAAAAAGACTCCCCTGTGATTTTTGCAGGGGAGTTTTTTTAAATTATTTTATAATGAACAGGTTAAATTTATTTTTATCAGCTTTTTGTATTGTATTGTTCCAATTCGGAATAAACGCTCAGGATACATTACGACCTGCAGGGTACATTCCAATATTAGGATGGTACGGTATTCCTGCAGAGGAAACCAATCTGGCAAGATTTAATGAAATGAAAGAGGCAGGATTTACCTACAACTTCACATTTTATAGTAACTCCAATCAGGTAACAACTGCATTAGACACTGCATATGCTGCTGGAATGAAGATACTGATTTCCTGCAGTGAACTTCAAACTGACCCTGAGAACACAGTGGCAATGCTTATGAATCACCCTGCCCTTGGAGGATATTATCTTCGTGACGAACCAAATAGATCTGACTTTGCCGGGTTGGCTCAATGGGCAAGAAAAATTCAGTCCGTTGACAGTATGCATTTTTGTTACATAAATCTTTTCCCGAGTTATGCAAGTCAGTCACAACTTGGAACTTCTAGCTATCAGGAATATTTGGATGCATTTCTTAACGAAGTGCCCGTAGAAATATTATCTTTTGATTACTATCCGGTAATTGGAGAAATAAACCGATCATTACGTCAGGGTTGGTATGAAAATCTTGAAATGATTTCCAGAAAGGCAATGCTCGCAGGGAAACCATTTTGGGCCTTTGCTTTGGCAACTGCTATAAACGGCGCTTATCCGATCCCTACAGAGGCTGAATTGAGATTACAGATGTTCAGTAATCTCGCCTATGGAGCACAAGGTCTTCAGTATTTTACTTATTGGACACCTCCCTGTGGAGGAGAATGCTTCCATGATGGTCCGATTTATAACAATCAACGAACAGAAGTATTTTATAGAGTCAAAACTGTAAACGAAGAAATTAAAAAATTATCCAGTGTATTCTATGGATCGAAAGTATTATCAGTAAATCATACAGGGAAAGATATACCTGTTGGAACACACCGTTTGTCAGAGCTTCCTAATGAAATTCATATCCTTGAAACAATCGGCAAAGGTGCAATTGTTTCGGTTCTTAAACGAGATTCGTTGATGTTTCTGGCCATAGTAAACCGTGATTTCAAAGATTCTATGAAGTTAATTATTAAAGGTGACAGCTGTGTTAGAAAATTTGAAAAATCTGGTGTTATTGGTCCGCTCAATATTTCAAACCTGACTGAATTTTCTATACCACCTGGAGATATTATGATTTTTTACTGGAAGAAAATCGACACAGTGAGATTTCATAAACTTAAATATCTAACAGCTTATTTGCCAATGGATTATGACTTGAATGATTATAGCGGAAATAAATGTGACGCAACTGAAGCAGGTAATTCTTCAATAACATTTGTAAATGATCCACAACGTGGCAGAGTTGCATATTTTGATGGAGATGTACATGCATCGCTTCCTATGAAAGAGGAATTGAAATTTGAGAATAGCGATTTTTCTTTTTCATTATGGTTGCGATCTTCTTCGAAAGTGGGATATGCATCAATAGTCAGTAACAAAAACCTATATTCAAGAAAAAACAGAGGATTTTCATTTTGTCCTGATAATTATTACGGCGATTACTGGTTGGTAAATTTCGCTGATGGTGAAACAGAAGACGGAGGGAGTGGCAACAAAGTTGAATGGAAAGCCAAATCAAACGGAGTTTCAACAATATTTTATGATAAATGGCATTTTATAGCTGTTACCCTTGATCGAAAAAATTTCATAAGTGTTTTTGTTGACGGAAAATTAATGCCAGGTCAGGTTGATATGACTGCATGCCCTGGTTATGCACATGACGATGTGAATGATTATCCTGTAACATTGATGCAAGATGGAACCGGTAAAAATGGTCTGGATATGCCGGCATATATTGATGAATTTCGAATGTGGGATCATACATTAACTGAATCTTTTGTGTCAAGTTTATACCAACATACTGTAAAAAATACTACAGGTATTGTTAATAATTTCTCTCCAATGAATGCATATTCTAAGATATATCCAAATCCCTCAAAAGGAGCAATATACATTGATTATTATTCAAATTGTCAACAGGAAATAAAATTATTGTTTTATAATATATATGGAATGCTTGTTTTTGAAAAAGAATTAACTGTGCTCAAAGGAGAAAATCAATTGAATTTTCACATGAATAGACTAAATGACGGTTTATATTTTGCAAGGATAATTTCATCTTCTGGTACAGAATTACATCAATTGATTTTGGAAAGATAACTATACAATCAGAATTTTTCTGTTATGATAAAATGGCGGGACCAAATCATGAAGATTAACAGGATTTTTAAGCTTTTCGTTAATAAATTAGCGCGTTATAAGTGCAAAAGTAATGGCAATTATCCTTGTTACTTTTTTTATTCAACTTGGATGCTTATACTGATTCAATTCAGCGGAATTGCCCAATCTAATAAAGAAAAATCTTTTCATTTTATTGTTGAACCATATATACAGCAAGTTACTGATACTTCGTTTTATGTACTATTCGAAACATCTCTCCCTGCCAGAGGTATTGTTAAGTTGGGAATAGCTGAATTCAATGTATTGAAACCTAATCTGAACAGAATATTTAATGAAAAAGAAATAACAGAATATCATAACATATTAGTTTATGGCCTTGACACAGATGAATATTATTTTTATCAGGCTTTAACCATATCTGATTCAGGAGACACTCTTTATGGTCCTGTGACTCCATTACATATTCCTGACTTCAGTCGAATGCCTGTATCGTTTGCTGTAATTGGTGACACGCAAAATTCTCCTTTAATTTGGGCTCGTCTTTCAGACCTCATATATCAAGAACGTCCTTGTTTTATCATTCATGTTGGCGATTTAGTACAGTATGGGCCTAATAAGAATGACTGGGTTGATGAGTTTTTTAAACCAGCCAAAAATTTGTTGCGTTTCTGCCCTATATATCCTGCAATTGGAAATCATGAGATGGACCATTATTGGTTTTATCGCTATTTCAATTTGCCGTCTCCTGAATGGTTTTATACTTTAAAAAAAGGAAATGTATTTTTTGTTATTATTAATACTAACAGGGATGTTCTTCCTGGTTCCTCGCAATACAGAGAACTTGAACATATTCTTGCTTCCGTATCTGAAAAATGGAAAATAGTTGTTCATCATCATCCGGTATACGTTTCTGAAGAAGGATTTTATGGAAATACTTGGTTCCAAAGAAATGTACATGGAGATCCTAATGTCATGCATCTCAAAAAATTATATGAAACTTATGGAGTTGATTTGGTTCTAAATGGGCATGCTCATTTTTATGAACGCACCTGGCCTTTAATGTCTGATAAGGTTAACATGAAAGAAGGGGTTACCTATATTACAACGGGAGGGGGAAATAGTGAATATTCAAATCATGCTGCCAATAAAGCCTGGTATGACGCAAGAACACGTGTTGTCAATCATTTCATTTATATAAGCGCAACTGATCATACCTTATATGTAAGAGCCATTGATACTACAGGTAATATGTTTGATTACTGGACAATTGAAAAAGGAGATAAGGATGTACTTAATGCTCCTCTTATCTATGGTGATAATCAATATTTCATCAATACAACAAAAGCATATTTAAAGAATTTGAATTCTTCAGGAGAAATAATATATAGTCTTGATGGCAAAAAATACCTTAAGGGAAAATCAGGAACCGGCTCTGAAATTATTATAAATATAAGCGAAACTGCCACTATTTCAGGATTAATTCA
>CAZBCB010000068.1:0-10432 GCA_964489905.1 uncultured Bacteroidales bacterium | reverse complement strand
CTAAGTTCAAAATTATAACTAAATAATTATTACTTTTATGCCCGTTGATATATTTTATTATATGAAAGTAACGTTAATTGAGATAAAAAAGTTTGTAAAACATTTATATCATTTAAGAATTCAACCTTTTATCAATATGATTTTAAATATTGACCGAAAAAAGTTTAATAAATATTTCTGGGTTATTTTTTGTGCTCCTTTTGCAATAGTAGCATTTATGCTGATATTAGCTGCCACAGGGGCATTGGGTTACATGCCAAGTATAGAAGTGCTTGAAAATCCCAAGATAAACCTTGCTTCACAGGTGATTTCTATGGACGGAAAATTGCTGGGTTCATTTTATTATAAAAATCAAAACCGCACTTTTGTTGACTATAATGAACTGCCCCAACATCTTATAGATGCTTTAATTGCTACCGAGGATATAAGGTTTTACAGGCATTCGGGGATTGATGCGAAAGGACTGGCGCGGGTTGCTGTTAAAACTTTGTTACTTCAGCAGCAAAGCTCAGGAGGAGGAACTACAATTACGCAACAACTTGCCAAGCTGTTATTTCATGAACCTCCAAAAACTAAGATTGGACGTGCAAAACAGAAAATAAAAGAATGGATTATTGCGGTGAGGCTTGAAAGGGCCTATACAAAGGAAGAAATTATTACCATGTATTTTAATCAGTTTGACTACCTTAATCAGGCTGTTGGCATCAAATCAGCTTCTTATGTGTATTTTAACAGTCTGCCCGATTCATTGACAATAGAACAGGCGGCTTTGTTGGTAGGTATGGCAAAAAATCCTGCATTATATAATCCGGCTGATGCAAAAAAAGCTTCTGCGGCTAAGAAAAGAAGGAATATTGTGTTAAATCAGATGAAGCGATATCATTATCTGAATGCCGGGATTTGTGATTCATTAAAAACATTACCTCTGGTGCTGAATTTTCAGAAAATCTCACATACAGAGGGATTGGCAACCTATTTCAGGGAGTTCTTAAGGAGAATTATGATGGCTAATGAACCAAAACGAAAGAATTTTGAAGACTATGAATCATACAGGCAGGATTCAATAGAATGGACAAGTAACCCATTGTATGGATGGTGTAATAAAAACAGGAAACCGGATGGCAATCCCTATAATTTATACACTGACGGATTGAAAATATATACACCCATTGATTCGCGCATGCAGCAATATGCTGAAGAAGCTGTTGCCGAACATTTGGGGAAATTTCTTCAGCCTGCTTTTTTTAAAGAAAAACAAGGTAAAAAAAATAGTCCTTTTTCCTCTGACCTGACCCAGAGTCAGATTAATGATATTCTATGGAGAGCAATCAAAAATTCAGACCGAGGGAAGATTTTATTAAAAAAAGGGCTGTCAATGAATGCTGTTTTTAAAGAATTTCAGAAACCTGTTTCAATGAGAATATTCACATGGCAGGGTGACAGAGATACGGTTATGACACCGCTTGATTCGATAAAATATTATAAACATTTGCTACGGACAGGTTTCATGGCCATGGAACCTCATTCGGGCTTTGTAAAAGCTTATGTGGGAGGAATTAATTTTAATTACCTGAAATATGATCATGTAACACAAGGTAAGCGTCAGGCCGGTTCTACATTTAAGCCTTTTTTGTATATTCTGGCCATGCAGGAGGGATTTACACCATGTGATGAAGTGCCCAATTCACCGGTTATTTTTTATATAAATGATACTGTTTATAGTCCTAAAAGCAACAGCAGGCAGGAAGACCTGAATAAAATGAAAACACTAAAATGGGGTCTGGCAACTTCAGAAAATAATATTTCAGCTTTTCTGGTGAGCCGTTTTAAACCAAAGCCCATTGCTGATATTGCCCATAAAATGGGAATTACAAGTTATATAGATCCTGTTCCGTCAATGATTTATGGAACTTCTGATGTAACAGTTGCTGAAATGGTTTCTGCATATGCAACATTTGTTAATAAAGGAGAACATACTAAGCCGGTTTATGTTTTAAGGATTGAAGATAAAAGTGGTAATATTCTCACTGAATTTAAGCCCGAACGGATGGAATCAATTAATGAAAAAACTGCTTATCTGATGCTTGAGCTGATGCAGGGTGTGGTTGATTTCGGCACAGCAATAAGATTAAGATACCGATATAATTTTACTGCACAGATAGCCGGCAAAACAGGAACAACACAGAATCATTCAGATGGTTGGTTTATAGGGATGACGCCCAAACTTGTTGCCGGCTGTTGGGTTGGTGCCGAAGACCGGTCAGTTCATTTTGATGTTATGAGTATGGGACAGGGTGCTACCATGGCTTTACCTGTGTGGGCTCTTTTCATGCAAAGAGTGTATGCCGATCCTTCATTAGGAATTACTCAGGCTGATAAATTTGAAATGCCGCCTGATATGCCTCCTTTACAAAATTGCCGTGAATATGCCGAGAAAACAACTGACGGTATATATATCTGGGAAAATGAATGGTAACGACTAAGCCAATATACTTGAATATTGTGCAATAAACCGGATGAAAGATATAAAGGTTTGATATTTTAACATTTATCTCAAATTCGTCAATAAAAACAGCATGTTAAAGTATTTATTGTGTTTCTATTGACTATTCTCGGTTTATCGGGTTGTTTTTAATGCAAACAGGTGCTTAATAGCTTCCTCAACCTTGGATACTGTTACAATGGAAATGTCTTTCACGGAAGTAAGTGATTTCTTTTCATAACCGGAAGAAATCAGGATAGTATTGAATCCTAATTTTTCAGCTTCTCGAATTCTCTGATCTATACGCGTCACAGGCCTAATTTCGCCTGAAAGGCCTACTTCAGCACTAAAGCAAACATTTTTTTTAACCGGGTAATCAAAATTGGAAGATAATACAGCAACAATAACAGCCAGGTCAAGTGCCGGATCATTGATTCGTATACCTCCGGCTATATTCAGAAATACGTCACGTGTTGCAAGTTTGAATCCTGCGCGTTTTTCGAGTACAGCCAGCAACATATTAAGCCTGCGGACATCATATCCGGTGGATATCCGCTGAGGAGTACCGTATGCTGCGGAACTGACAAGGGCTTGTACTTCAATAAGAAAGGGCCTTATTCCATCAATGGTGGCACCAATAGCCGTACCGCTTAATCCTTCATTATTAAGATTAATAAGTATTTCTGACGGATTGGTTACTTCTTTTAAACCTGATTGTGACATTTCAAAGATTCCAAGTTCTGCAGTTGTCCCAAAGCGGTTTTTTGTTGACCGTAAAATCCGGTAAAGGTATTGATGGTCTCCTTCAAAAAGAAGAACAGTATCAACAATGTGCTCAAGAATTTTTGGCCCGGCCAGGAGGCCATCCTTGGTTATGTGTCCGATAAGGATAAAAGGAATAAATGACTCTTTTGCAAATTTCAGGAGTTTTACGGTGCATTCCCTTACCTGAGAGATGCTTCCCGGCGATGACTCTAATGTATCATCCTGCAGGGTTTGAACGGAGTCAACAATCACAATACCGGGTTTAATATGGTTAATTTGATTGATAATATTTTCGAGAGAAGTTTCGCTCAAAAAGTAACAATTATCATTTGAAAGGCCTATCCTTTCAGCTCTAAGTTTTATCTGCCGTATGCTTTCTTCACCCGAGATATATAATGTTTTTTCATTTTTCAGATTTAAGGCCATTTGAAGTGCCAGTGTCGATTTGCCAATACCAGGTTCCCCGCCGATAAGGACAACTGAACCCAGAACTAACCCGCCGCCAAGCACACGGTTGAATTCACCGATACCTGTATCCATCCGTATTTCATCAGATGAAGAGATTTCTGATAACCTCAGGGGTACAGGATTTTCTTTATGTGTAATGATTTTACCTGAAGTGCTTTTTGTGTATACAGTTTCTTCAATATAAGTATTCCATTCTCCACAGGCAGGACATTTCCCAAGCCATTTAGGAGCTTCAGCACCACAATTACGGCAAACAAATACTATTTTTGCTTTAGCCATCAGTTTTGACCGCCGGACATTTTTCCAATTAATGCCGAACTGGAATAACCTTCGATATAATCAACGGTTAATACTTCACCACCTTTTGCTTTTACAATATCATAGCCTACAATTTCTTCAGTTTTATAGTCACCTCCTTTTACAAGAACATCGGGTTTAATGTGCTCAATTAACCTGTAAGGAGTATCTTCGTTAAAAACAATAACTGCAGAAACAAAATGAAGTGAAGCCAGTATTAAGGCTCTCGAATCCTGATCCATGAAAGGACGATTATTGCCTTTGAGTTTTCTTACGGAGTCATCTGAATTAAGACCAATAATAAGTTTATCGCCGGCATCAGCGGCTTTTGAAAGATATATAATATGGCCCTGATGCAAAATATCAAAACATCCGTTAGTAAAAACAATTTTTTGCTTTTTAAATCTTGCAAGAGCAAGCCATGAATCAAGTGATTTCTGATCAAGAATTTTAGCCTTAATGGGTGAAAGATGACTCATCATAAAAAAGAAATATTGCTGTAAAAATAAAAAACTATTCAGTAAATCAATTTTTTATTTTAAAATTCTATTTTATTTTATTGTTCACAGGATCAGGGAATATGATTACCGGCTTTTGCTTTTTGGCCTCCTCAAAATCCATCATTGCAAATGACAGGATAATAATAATATCACCAATCTGGACTTTCCGGGCTGCCGGGCCATTAAGGCAAATGATACCTGAACCTCTTTTACCCTTAATAACATAAGTATCAAATCGTTCCCCGTTATTAATATTTATTACCTGAACCTTTTCGTTTTCGATCAGGTTGGCTGCATCCATAAGGTCTTCATCAATTGTTATACTGCCAATATAATGCAGGTTTGATTCAGTAACGGATACCCTGTGAATTTTTGATTTTAATACTTCAATATACATAATTGTCAAAATTACGAATAAAAATTTATATTATCTATTAATCTCACCTTTCCGACATTCACAGCTATACATCCAATTTTACCACCTGCATCGTGCCAGGTTTTTACCGGTTGCAATGTCTGATCGTTAACAATTTCAAAATATTCAACTTTCAGGAAAGGGTCATTGTTAATGGTAGCAATAACAGCTTTTTTAAGTTCATTTATTGACATGGTTGAAGCATTTTGCTGAGCCCAGAATAATGTTTTTGCAATAAGGGCGGCGTGCTGTCTTTCATCAGCAGAAAGGCGTTTGTTTCGTGAACTTAATGCCAGTCCATCAGCTTCTCTCACAGTGGGGCAGGGAATAATTTCAACCGGGTACTGATAATCAGCCACAACTTTCTTAATAATGGCTAGTTGCTGAAAGTCTTTCATTCCGAAGTAGGCGCGGGTGGGCATAATGGTGTCAAATAGTTTAGTTACTACCTGGGCAACTCCATTAAAATGACCCGGTCTGTATTTGCCTTCCATCACTTTATCGAGATTACCAAAGCTGAAAATTCTTAAATCAGGTTCGGGGTACATTTCTTTTTCACCGGGAACAAAAACGATATCACAACCCTCATTTTCCAGCAATTTCAAATCCGCTTCAGGCGTTCTGGGGTAATGAATAAGGTCTTCTTTATTATTGAACTGGGTAGGATTTACAAAAATACTTGCAACAGTTATGTTATTCTGTTTTTTTGCATATCTGAGCAGGGATACATGACCCTGGTGCAAAGCCCCCATCGTAGGGACGAAACCTATTGAATTGCCATCTTTTTTAAGAAGCATAATATACCGGCTTATCTCTCTGCGTGTATGAAAAATTTCCATGATAGTTTTATTGCTGTCGGTAAAATTAGAGCCAGTTATGTGATTAATATTTAAGTTATGAAAAATTTATAACATGTAGTTCTATAAAAAACCTCATATGTTAATGAACATACGAGGCTTCTGAATTCTTTTTTTTTCAGTTGCCCTGCTAGGACTCGAACCTAGACTTTTCTGATCCAGAGTCAGACGTGTTAGCCAGTTACACCACAGGGCAATTTTAAGTGGATAAAATGTTTTACAACTTTAAAAGCACGCAAAAATATGAATGATATTCTTTATTTCAAAATTTAAATATAGGATATTAAGAAAGTCAGGTTTTGGCTGCAATTTTAGCCCATTCGTCTTTAAGAGAGACGGTGCGGTTAAAGATCAGGTGTGAATCGGAAGAATCCTTATCAAAACAGAAATATCCGAGCCGAAGGAACTGAAATTTTTTACTGCGGTCATCCTGCATTAAATGAGGTTCGGCTTTAGCCATGATGATTTTGAGTGAATCAGGATTAAGGTTAGATAACCAGTTTTTGCCTTCTTCAGTGTCGTCAGGGTCGGCTTTTGTAAACAGCCTGTCATAAATTCTTACTTCAGCGTCGATAGCATGAGGTGCTGATACCCAATGAATAGTGCTTTTAACCTTTCGGTTGGCTCCCTGCATTCCACTCCGGGTTTCAGGGTCGTATGTACAGTGTATTTCCTGAATTATACCACTGGCAGGATCTTTAACAACATAAGTACATTTAATGATATATGCATTTTTCAGACGTACTTCCTGTCCTGGTGTGAGCCTGAAGAACTTTTTAGGAGCATCTTCCATAAAGTCATCCCGCTCAATATAAAGTTCTCTGGAGAAAGGGATTGTGCGGGTGCCGGCAGAAGGATCTTCAGGATTATTTTCAGATTCAAGCATTTCAACCTGGTCTTGAGGGTAATTATCGAGTATAACTTTCACAGGATTTAAAACAACCATTCTGCGAAGGGCAATTTTATTAAGATGCTCTCTGACGCAAAATTCAAGCAATGAATGTTCAATGGTATTTTCACGTTTGGCTACACCAACAGTTTCGGCAAAATTTCTAATAGCTTCAGGGGTATAACCTCTACGTCTTAATCCCGATATGGTTGGCATTCTTGGATCATCCCAGCCGCTTACAAAACCTTCATTTACAAGTTGGAGCAGCTTTCTCTTGCTCATTACCATATAATCAACATTTAGCCGGGCAAATTCAATCTGTCGCGGCCTGTAGTCACCTTCAACAATCTGATCAAGGCACCAGTCATACAAAGGCCTGTGTACTTCAAATTCTAATGTACAAATGCTGTGAGTAATACCTTCAATGTAGTCAGACTGTCCGTGAGCCCAATCGTACATCGGATAAATACACCATTTATTACCGGTGCGGTGGTGTTTGGCATGTTTTATCCGGTAAAGAACAGGATCTCGCATGTGCATATTGGGAGAAGCCATATCAATTTTTGCTCTGAGCACTTTGGTACCGTCGGGGAATTCTCCCTTGCGCATTCGTTCAAATAAATCAAGGTTTTCTTCTACGGAACGGTTTCTGTAAGGGCTTTCTTTACCAGGCTGTGTGGGTACGCCACGAAGTTCTGAGATTTCTTCAGCACTTGTTTCATCAACATAGGCTTTCCCCATCTTAATCAATTTCAGAGCCCACTGGTAAAGCTGATCAAAATAATCGGATGCATAAAATTCTCTGTCTTCCCAGTCGAATCCGAGCCAGCGTATATCCTCCTTTATTGACTCAACATATTCAATATCTTCGGTAACAGGGTTAGTATCATCAAAACGTAAATTGCATTTTCCGTTATATTTTAATGCCAGCCCGAAATTAAGGCAGATTGATTTGGCATGGCCGATGTGCAGATAGCCGTTAGGCTCAGGCGGAAACCGCGTATGAACCCGTCCGTTATTTTTGTTATTACGGATATCTTCTTCAATGATTTCTTCAATGAAATTTAAAGTTTTGTCGTTTTCACTCATCCTGTGATTAATTATATTTATGATGCAGGTTGCAAATGTAAAAAATAAACCATTTTGTTATCATTAAGATAAAAAAGTTTATTTATTTAGTAATCAGAAATAATTGGCAGACTCATGGGAGAAATATCACTTGAAAATATGGAATTCTATGCCTACCACGGGCATTATGATGAAGAACAAAAAATCGGAAACAGGTATAAGGTAAATATTAAAATTGATGCTGATCTGAGTAAGGCATGTAAATCTGATATGCTCGATGATACTATTGATTACAGCAGGGTTTATAACATAATTAAAAAAGAAATGCAGGTACCTTCAAAACTTCTGGAACATGTTGCCGGAAGAATTATTGATGCTGTTTATGCTGATTTTAAAGCTGTTGAAAAAATAACCTTAAAAATTACCAAATTAAATCCGCCTCTTGAGGGTAAAACAGAAGGGGTAAGTATAACACTAAGCCGATGAAAGATAAGTTGAAAGGTGGTACGTTAAAAGTATGTCCGAAATGTGGTAAATCTTTTGCCTGCTATGGTGAAAAAGATTGCTGGTGTGAAAACGTGAGGATTAACAAACGTGAGATGATGATAATTATGCAAAACTATTCTGATTGTCTTTGCCCTTCATGTCTGAAAGGATACGAGTGTAAGGATTAAATTGAATCAGATGCAGGGTTATTGATTTTACATTTATTTAAACAAAATATGTTTAAAAGAAAATCAGGTGATTACACAAATAGAATCCTGATTTGAAATATAGAAATATTTTTTACCTTTGCAGACAGAACAGAAGGTCTCTTGGCCGAGTGGCTAGGCACAGGTCTGCAAAACCTTGTACGGCGGTTCGAATCCGCCAGAGACCTCATAATGATCCCTTTAGCAATGCTTGGAGGGATTGTTTTCAAATAGCCGTGATCATTTTTAAATCAGTTTCTTACAATTTTTAAATTTTTGGTATTATCTTTACTTCATCTGCGGCATATTTTTTAGTTTTTTATGAAATTATTTTTTAATACAATCATATTATTATACTTATTTATTCCAAATATTTACTGCCAGCCAGAAAATACGAGTTTTAAAATTGAAACCATTAGTGGTTATGTCTCACCTGAAGCCATGCCTTTTTGGCTGCGATCAAATCAATTTGGCAGTATACCCCTCAATGGATTTTCAGCAGCATTTATTGGGTCGGCCCGGAAAGATTATTTAAAAGAGAACCGGAAAATATTTGACTGGGGAGCTGCTTTCGAAGGTCGTTTGAATGTTGGAAATGAGATTAATTTTACTTTGGTTGAAGGATATGGAAAAGTTAAAGCAGGTATTTTTGAAATATTTGCCGGTCGCGAAAAAGAGATTATGGGTCTGTGTGATACATCATTAACAAGTGGACCGTGGGCAATTTCAGGTACAGCATTGGGGATTCCGAAAATTCAGGCAGGTATTCCCGGATTTTACAGTATACCTCTCTGGGGAAAACTTTTTGCTTTTAAGGGGCAGTATGCACATGGATGGCTTGGTGATAAGCAGATGTATGCGGGAGATACCGCCATAGTTGACATTAAGACGTATTTTCATCAGGTTTCATTATACGGGCGCCTCGGAAAACCTGAATGGAAGTTTAAGCTTTATGGTGGATTCAGTCATCAGGCAATATGGGGACATGAAGAAGAATATTATAATGAGGATTTTACCTTGTCATGGTTTGAAACCTATTTATATGTAATTACCGGGAAAAGATATGATAAAGGAGAAATTCAGTCAACAAGGCTGGGCAATCATCTGGGGTCAATAGATTTAGGGTTTGAGTATCAATTTAATTCGTTAAAACTTTTTATTTACCGGCAAAATTTTTATGAAGCGGGGGCGCTTTACCACCTTGCCAATATTCAGGATGGGTTAAATGGAATTAGCATTGAAAACAGGCCTGATAGTACCAGATTTTTCAAATGGAAAAAATTTGTAATTGAATTTTTATATACTAAAAATCAGGCAGGAGAACCATGGTCACCGCCTACTCCTTCACCTTATGAAAATTATTATAATCATTATCAGTATGTTGAAGGATGGTCATATCAGGGAATTGGCCTTGGAACACCCTTTATTACTGCACGGCCGTATGTCCGTGATAATTTACCATCATATTCCCGGCAATATTTTACCAATAACAGGGTTATGGCATTCCATTTCGGATTTTCAGGAGCAATACAAAAATGGGATTATTTTTTAAAGTTATCCTGGTCAATAAATTATGGAACTTACTTTACAACTGACCAAGAGCAAACGACTGACATTCCAAATCCGGGCAGTTATGGTATTTTTGGTGAACAAAAGCAGTTATCAGCTCTTTTTGAGTGTAAGCGGCTAATAAAGAACGGTTTTGCAATCGGCACTTTGATGGCATTTGATATCGGAAAATTACTTAATAATTCCGGCGGAATATTTTTAAATATTACAAAATCGTTTTAACCTTAAGCTTAATGTAGCCATTAGCATTAAGAAATTATTTACTATAAATTTTATATAAAGAAGCCTAAAACAAACCGTTATGAATTTGAATAAACTGTTTATCCCTGACCCGAAAGATCTGATATTACCTTCCGAAGCTGAATACATCAATGCTTTACAGGGTATTAAGAAAGATCAGTTTGAAGAAATCAGAATTTTAAGTGCCAAT
>CAZBCB010000067.1:0-10463 GCA_964489905.1 uncultured Bacteroidales bacterium | reverse complement strand
AATTAATAATAGGTGATTAAAGAATATTGATTGCAATCGATTGCAGTATTAATAAAAAGAAATTATTATTTTTGCATTCAACTATTTAAATAATCATGACCAGCAAAAAAGATATTACTATTTATGATATTGCGCGTGAGCTTAATCTTTCGGCTGCAACAGTTAGTCGTGGCCTCAGAAACAGTCCGGTTATCAGTGCAAAAACCCGTGAATTAGTTCAGAGTCTGGCTCTTGAAAAAGGATATCGCCCTAATACAGTTGCACATAATCTGAGAAAACAAAAAACCAATACAATTGGAATGATTGTGCCCCGCCTCGACAGCTATTTTATTTCAACTGTTCTTGCAGGCATTGAAACCGTCTTAAACCCGGCCGGATTTCATTTAATCATCAGCCAGTCATTTGAAAGCAGTGAGAAAGAAAAAGCAAATGCAATAACCATGTTTAACAACCGGGTTGATGCACTTATTGTCAGCCTTGCAGCCGACACTGTTGATATTTCGCACTTTGAGCCCTTTATTCAGAAAGGTGTGCCGGTATTCTTTTTCGACCGTGTTTGCCAGCAGGAAATCTGCCAGAAATTTGTCCTTGATAACTATCAAGCCGGATATGAGATGACAAAACATTTAATTGAGCAGCAGAGTCGCAGAATTATTCATATTGCAGGCAATCTCACCAAAAATGTATATAACGACCGTATGAACGGATACAAACAGGCACTTTCAGATCATGGTATTTCTTTTAATCCGGACTACCTGATTATTAATAATCTGAGCCTTAAGGCTGGCATTGAAGCGGCAGGGCAGATATTGTCAATGAAACCATTACCCGATGCTATTTTTGCAGCCAACGACCTTTGTGCCGCAGCTTGTATGGCTACTCTTAAAGAAAAGGGGATCAGAATACCTGAGGATATAATTATCGGAGGATTCAATAATGACCCTGTTTCAAGGCTTGTTGAACCCCGCCTTACTACTGTTAATTACCCGGGTGACAGTATGGGAAGAATGATTGCATCAAAACTCATTGATAAGCTTCAGGGTAATTTGCCTGCTGATTTTCCGGTAACGCAGCTGATAAAATCAGAACTGGTAGTCAGAGACTCCACTCGGCGAAAAAAACGGTCTGACTGAAATAGTAATTTGTTAGAAATTCAGAAATAAAACATTCATAATATGAAACCTTTCCGCAAGCTGTTTTTAATATCATTTTTTTTCTTCTATGGTGCCTTGCTCCGGGGTGAAGACGGTTATAGGCTCTGGCTGCGTTATGATCCGGTTAACAATGCAGCCATTGCTGAAACATACCGGAAAGCCATTTCTTATCTGGTAATTGAAGGGCAATCGCTTACCCTGCAGGCGCTTAAGGAAGAGCTCACAAATGGGCTTGAAGGATTGCTGGATAAAAAAATACTGTTTGCCTCTGAGGTTAATAAAAGCGGAGCTTTATTGATAGGCACGCCTCAAAAATCAAAATTAGTGGCTTCAATAATTCAGCCTGATGAACTCGTCCGTCTGGGTGATGAAGGTTTTATTATAAGAAGGATTTTGGTTTCCCGGAAGCGCTGCATTATTATTACAGCCAATTCTGATATCGGCCTCCTCTACGGTGCATTTCATCTGTTAAGGTTAATTCAGACACAACAAAATATTGATAATGTAAATATTTTAAGTGTTCCTGAACTAAGATACAGGTTACTGAATCACTGGGATAATCTTAACCGGACAGTAGAAAGAGGATATGCAGGATTTTCATTATGGAACTGGCATCTTTTGCCTGATTATATTTCACCGCGCTATAAGGACTATGCCCGTGCAAATGCATCAATCGGAATTAACGGTACCGTCCTGACAAATGTCAATGCCAATTCACTGGTACTTACACCTCAGTACCTTGTTAAGGCAGCAGCTCTGGCAGATGTTTTCAGACCCTATGGGATAAAAGTATATCTTACTGCCCGGTTTAATGCACCCGTTGAAATTGGCGGATTATCAACAGCTGATCCGCTTAATCCTCAGGTTATTGACTGGTGGGATAATAAAATAAAGGAAATTTACAGATACATTCCGGATTTTGGCGGATTTCTGGTAAAGGCAAACTCAGAAGGACAACCCGGCCCGCAAAATTATGGCCGCAATCATGCTGAAGGAGCCAATATGCTTGCCCGGGCACTTGCTCCCTACGGTGGCATTGTGATGTGGAGAGCATTTGTATATGATAATAATGTGCCGGAAGACCGTGCCAAACAGGCATATAACGAATTCAAACCCCTTGATGGTAAATTTGAAAACAATGTTTTTGTACAGGTAAAAAACGGGCCTATTGATTTTCAACCACGTGAACCGTTTCATCCGCTTTTCGGAGCCATGCCCTCAACTCCGTTAATGATGGAGTTTCAGATTACACAGGAATACCTTGGACAGGGTACCCATCTTGTTTTTCTTGCACCGTTGTTTAAAGAATGTCTTGATGCCGATACTTATGCTAAAGGAAAAGGCTCTCTGGTAGCACATGTAATAAACGGAACTCTTGATAATCATAAATTAACAGGTATTGCCGGCGTTTCAAATATAGGTGATGACCGTAACTGGTGTGGACATCCATTTGCTCAGGCCAACTGGTATGCATTCGGGCGTTTAGCATGGAATATGTCGCTTTCAGCTGAAGACATTGCTGAAGAATGGATCAGAATGACTTTTTCAAACAATCAGCAATTCATAAAACCTGTAAAGGAATTAATGCTGCAGTCACGTGAAGTGGCAGTAAATTACATGACTCCATTAGGATTACATCACATAATGGGCATGGGTCATCACTATGGACCTGGCCCATGGGTTGATCAGGGCCGTGCCGACTGGACATCAGTTTACTATCACCGCGCTGATTCTGCAGGCATAGGATTTGACAGGTCAACCCGCGGAAGTGATGCAGTAAGTCAATATTTCCCTGAAGTAAAACTTTTATTTGATAATCTTTCCTCGTGTCCTGAATCACTCTTGTTGTGGTTTCACCATTTGCCATGGAATTATAAAATGAAATCAGGAAGAACATTATGGGATGAAATTTGTTATAAATATAACAGTGGAGTGGAATCTGTAAAAAAAATGAGGCAAACATGGGATTTGCTTGGGGCGTATATAGATAATGATCGATTTAACCATGTGAAAGCTTTGCTGGCAATTCAGGAAAAAGAAGCCGAATGGTGGCGTGATGCATGTATCCTTTATTTTCAGCAGTTTTCCGGAATGCCTATACCTGCTGAATTGGAGCAGCCAAAACATACACTTGATTATTACAAGAACATCAGACATTATTATGCTCCGGGCATTTGATTTATGAAAACAAAGAACCTTTGACATGAAAACGAAAGTTGCAATAATTACAGGAGGAGCTTCGGGACTGGGTATTTCAATGGCCAGAAAATTTGTTGAAAATAACATTTTTACATTACTCATAGGCCGTGATAAGCGCAGACTCGATGCAGCAGTAGCCAGCCTTAACAACATGGCAGGGCGGTATGTATGCGACTTATCCCAGTTAGGTTGTATTCCTGGTCTTGTTAAAGAAATTGCAGAGAAATACGGACATATTGATATTCTTGTTAATAATGCAGGTATTCACCTTAAGAAAGATATGACTGATGTTACTGATGAAGAATTTCAGCAGGTTATTCTTACTAATCTTACAGCGGTCTTCACACTTTCAAGAGAGGTTGCCCGCATTATGCTCAGACAAAAGAACGGATGTATCTTAAACATCAGTTCAATGGCAGCGCACTATGGAATACCAAAGGTTGTAGCCTATACTGCTGCTAAGGCAGGGGTTGAAGGCATAACAAGAGCTATGGCTGTGGAATTATCACCTTCGGGAATAAGGGTAAACTGCCTTGCTCCGGGTTTTATAAAGACTGATATGTCAGCGGCAGCATTAAACAGCGATCCTGAACGCAAGCATAAGGTTTTATCAAGAACACCGATGGGAAAACTCGGAACACCCGAAGATGTTGCAAATGCTGCATTATTTCTGGTCTCTGATGCAGCTGCTTATATTACCGGTGCAGTTCTGCCTGTTGATGGTGGTAATTCTATAGGATTCTGAATAAGATAAGTAAAATGCACATGCTGTCAATAATACAAAAAAATCCTCCTCAGCCCATAGCCCTTAATTATTACTGCATTTTGTCATTCAGGTTCGCCATTTTACTTTTCATCTATGCTGCTGACTTTTTATCCGGAATTTATGAAGTTAAAATATTAACAATTTGAAAATCTGTTTTTTAATAAAACTTTTAATAACAGAATATTATTTTAGTCATTTGATTTTTGATCAGGATTTGTGAAATTAAAAACATATAATAATGAAAATTACTGATGCAAAAGTTATCGTCTGTTGCCCCGGCCGTAATTTTGTGACACTTAAAATATATACAGATCAGGGTGTTTACGGACTTGGCGATGCAACACTTAACGGACGGGAAAGAGCTGTTGTAACCTACCTTGAGGAGTATTGTATTCCGGCACTTATCGGAAAGGATCCACGTAACACCGAAGATATATGGCATTATTTTTATAAAGGTGTTTACTGGAAACGGGGAGCAGTAACCATGACAGCAATTTCAGCCATTGATATGGCACTATGGGATATTAAGGCAAAAATGCTGAATACACCTTTATATAATCTTTTGGGAGGTAAAAGCCGCGACCGTGTTCTGGTTTATGCACATGCCAACGGACAGGATATTAATGAAACCATAGAAAATACAACAAAAGAAATTGAAAGGGGTTTTCTCGCTGTTAGGATACAATCGGGAATACCGGGAATCGTCCACACCTATGGAGTTTCCGATAGAAACAAAACATACGAACCTGCACAAAAAGGGCTACCCCGGGAAGATTACTGGGATACATCAAAATATCTTAATTTTATCCCCCGTTTATTCGATAAAGTCCGTAATGCATTAGGAAATGATATTCATCTGTTACATGATGTGCATCATCGCTGCACACCTATTGAAGCAGCGAGACTTGCCAAAGAGCTTGAGCCTTTTCATTTGTTCTGGCTCGAAGACCCTGTAAGCGGCGAGTTGCAGGAAGGTTTGAGGCTGATACGACAGCATTCAGTTACCCCTATTGCCATTGGAGAAGTTTTTAATTCAGTTTATGATTACACAACACTTATTACCGAACAGCTGATTGATTACATCCGTATGCCACTTGTGCATGGAGGAGGCATTACGCATCTGATGAAGATTGCAGCCATGGCTTCAGTATATCACATTCAAACCGGTTTTCATGGTGCAACCGACCTGTCACCGGTCAATATGGCTGCAGCCCTGCACTTTAATACTGCAATCAATAATTTTGGAATACAGGAATATATGCCTCATCAGGAAATTGTCCATGAAGTCTTTAGTATTAATTACCATTTCAGCAGGGGATATATGTATATTAACGATACACCAGGTATAGGTGTTGACCTTGATGAAGAAAAAGCCCGGAAATTTCCTTATTCAATGGCCTGCCTGCCTGTAAACCGGAAAACTGACGGAACAATGTTTTACTGGTAATTTTGAGATAAGATTGAATTGTTTTAATAGCTGTTCTCTTAATAAAAGGCAAACATAAATACAATTTAATTCAGAGCTTAAATAATTTTAAAATAATCATTGATTTATATTTAGAACCATTCTAAATTAAGACATTTTTGTATGTATTGTTATTTTTGTAACAATATTTGTGTTATTTTTGTAACAGAAAAAAATTTTTTTCGTACATAATTCAATGAATATTTTTTAATTGAAAAATATAAGCTAATTTTCTATAAGAAAACAATTTATCCTGATATGTCAAAAGTTAAAAATCTTGCAGAATTAAGAAAACTGAGAACTCAGTTTCAGACACCTTCAAAAATGGCTACAGAAGAACCGGTGCATATAAAAATAGCTATGGCTACCTGTTCCATTGCTTCAGGTTCAAAAGAAACAATGAATTATATTATGGATGAACTGGGTAAAAGAAATATTGATGCTGTGGTAACACAAACCGGTTGCATGGGATATTGTTATGCCGAACCAACTGTAGAAGTTACCATTCCGGGCAGAGAACCTGTTGTGTTTGGTTATGTTAACCATCAGAAAGCGGATGAAATTATTGAAAAATACATTAAAAATAATACACTGGTTGAAGGTATAATTCCGGTTAATTATAAGAAAATTGATGAATAATTAAGATAATATTTTAATTTATTATGCTGGAAAACAAAATACAGATTCTTGTTTGTGGGGGCACTGGGTGTTCTTCAAAAACAAGTCATATTATTGCAGAGAACCTCAAAACTGAAATCAAGGCACAGGGACTGGCAGATATTGCGCAGGTAATGCTAACCGGTTGTTTTGGCCTTTGTGAAAAGGGGCCTGTTGTCAGGGTTGTTAATGATGATACTTATTATGTAAAGGTTAAGCCTGAAGATGCCAAGGATATTGTTGAGGAACATCTGGTAAAAGGGAAAAAGATTGAGCGGTTATTATTCAGGGATTCTCAGACAAAAGAAATTATTACCGACTCAAAAGGCATGAGCCGGTATAAGAAACAGGTACGGATTGCTTTAAGGAATTGCGGTGTTATTAATCCAGAAAGCATTAACGAGTATATTGCACGCAACGGATATGAAGCTTTAGGTAAAGTGCTGACGGAGATGGATCCGCAACAAACCATTGATATTATTAAAAAATCAGGTTTACGTGGTCGCGGTGGCGGAGGTTTCCCTACAGGCGTAAAATGGGAACTTACTGCATCAAGCAAGGCCGACAAAAAATATGTAGTTTGTAATGCAGATGAAGGTGACCCCGGTGCCTTTATGGATCGGTCAATACTCGAAGGGGATCCTCATTCAGTAATTGAAGCCATGGCAATTTGCGGATACTGTACCGGTGCGGATTCCGGCCTTGTGTATATTCGTGCAGAATATCCGCTTGCTATTGAACGGTTAAAAATGGCTATTAAACAGGCTCGTGAATATGGCTTGCTGGGTAAAAACATTCTTGGTACTGATTTTAGTTTTGATATTGACCTGAGGTATGGGGCAGGAGCTTTTGTCTGCGGTGAAGAAACAGCGCTTATCCATTCTATGGAAGGTAAAAGAGGTGAGCCCACCATGAAACCGCCTTTCCCATCAGTTGCAGGTTATCTGGGCAAGCCCACAACAGTCAATAACGTGGAAACTTTTGCCAATGTGCCGCCCATCATTCTGAAGGGTCATGAATGGTTTAGCAGTATTGGTACAGAAAAGTCGAAAGGCACGAAGGTTTTTGCTCTTGCTGGGAAAATCAACAATGTGGGCTTAATTGAAGTACCCATGGGAATTACCTTGCGTGAAGTAATTTTTGAAATTGGAGGAGGAATAAAAGGAGGAAAGAAGTTCAAGGCGGTTCAGACCGGAGGACCATCAGGCGGATGCCTTACAGAAAAGCATCTTGACATTCCCATTGACTACGATAACCTTGTTGCAGCAGGATCAATGATGGGATCAGGAGGTATGATTGTTATGGATGAAGACGATTGCATGGTTGACATGGCCAAGTTTTTTCTCGAATTTACGGTTGATGAATCATGTGGCAAATGTGCTCCATGCAGAATCGGCAATAAAAGGCTATATGAACTGCTGGAAAAAATCACTCAGGGGAATGGTATAACAGAAGATATTGAAAGGCTTGTAAATCTTGGTAATGTTATTAAAGACACATCGCTTTGTGGATTAGGCCAGTCATCGCCCAATCCTGTATTATCGATGATCAAAAATTTTTATCATGAATATGAAGCGCATGTGATAGATAAGAAATGCCATGCAGGTGTATGCAAGGCGCTTATGGTTTATCAGATTGTACCTGAAAACTGTGTGGGATGTACTGCCTGTGCAAGAGCCTGCCCGGTTGGCGCAATAACAGGCGAAAGAAAAGAAGTCCATGTAATTGATACAAAATTATGTATCAAATGCGGAGCATGCATGGAAAGATGTAAGTTTAACGCAGTAATTGTTAATTAAGAAGATGAAAACAGTAAAACTTATAATAGATCAAAAGCCAGTTGAAGTTGAAGCAGGAACCACAATCCTGAAAGCTGCCCATAGTGTAGGGATCGACATACCCACATTATGTTATATGAATCTGGGAGATTTAAAGATTGAGCATAAGCCCGGTGGTTGCCGCATTTGTGTTGTAGAAGTGCAGGGCAGAAGAAACCTCGCTCCTTCTTGTGCAACAGAAGTGACTGATGGTATGGTTATTAATACCCATTCCATACGAGTACTTAATGCACGGAAGACAGTACTGGAACTTATTCTTTCGGATCATCCCAAAGACTGTCTTACATGTGCAAAATCAGGAAATTGTGACCTGCAGAGCCTGGCAATAAAACTGGGAATACGTGAAATACCCAATCAGGATATTGCTGAAATGTCAACTTATCGTACTGACTTTTCACCGGCTATTATCCGTGAAATGAACAAATGCATCATGTGCCGCAGGTGCGAAACCATGTGTAATGAATTTCAGACAGTAGGAGCATTATCAGCCATCAACAGGGGATTTATGTCAGTTGTGGCACCTGCTTTTGAAATGGACCTCGAAGACTCAGTCTGCACTTATTGCGGGCAATGTGTTGCCGTTTGTCCTACCGGTGCTCTAACTGAAGTAGATCATACCAATCGACTCATCCGCGACCTTTCTAATCCGAACAAAACCGTGATTGTGCAAACTGCACCTGCTGTGAGAGCAGCGCTTGGTGAAATGTTTGACCTTGAACCGGGTACGCTTGTTACGGGTAAAATGGTTGCAGCGCTCAGGCGTCTTGGCTTTAAATATGTATTTGACACTGATTTTGCAGCCGACCTTACAATACTTGAAGAAGGTACTGAATTACTCGACCGGCTGACGCGTCATCTGAAAGGTGATAAAACAGTAAAATTGCCCATTCTGACATCATGTTGCCCGGGTTGGGTCAATTTCTTTGAATCGCAGTTTTCAGATATGCTTGATATTCCTTCAACAGCCAGGTCGCCCCAGCAGATGTTCGGGTCAATTGCCAAAACTTATTTTGCAGGTAAGATAAACGTAAAAAGGGAAGACATGGTTGTGGTTTCCATTATGCCATGTCTGGCCAAAAAATATGAGTGTACCCGCGACGAATTTAAAGTCAATGGCAATCCTGATGTTGATTATTCAATCTCTACACGCGAACTGGCCAGTTTAATTAAGCAAGCCAATATTGACTTTCACAGCCTGCCAGATGAAGAATTTGATCTCCCGATGGGAGAATCCACTGGTGCCGGAGTGATATTCGGTGCAACAGGTGGTGTAATAGAGGCTGCCGTGAGAACAGCATATGAACTATATACCAAAAAGAAGCTAAATTCGGTTGATTTTAAAGCACTCAGAGGTATTGATGGTATCCGTGAAGCAACGATTGATTTTGAAGGACTTCCTGTTAAAATTGGCATTGCACATGGACTTGGAAATGCCCGTAAGTTACTTGAAGACATCCGCAGTGGCATAAGCCAGTATCATGCTATTGAAATTATGGCCTGCCCGGGCGGATGTATTGGAGGTGGTGGTCAACCATTGCATCATGGCAATTTTGAAATTCTTAAGAAACGTATGGAAGCAATTTACCGTGAAGACCGGAACAAACCGATAAGAAAATCCCATGAAAATCCTTACATTATAAAACTCTATGAGGAATTTCTGGGTAAACCAATGAGTGAAAAAGCTCATAAGCTGTTGCATACACACTATGTTGACAGACGAAAAAAGGTAATTTATATTTAATTAACGATAATCCTTTAATGATATGTCGCGTATAAAAGTTGAACTTAAGAAAAAAGATGTTGAAACCATCAGAGATATTTGTAAATCTTTCGATAACAAACCGGGTGAGTTAATTAATGTTTTACACAAAGTTCAGCATACATTCGGATATTTACCGGCTGAAGTTCAGGAAGTAGTTGCTGCCGAATTAAACGTGCCACTGGCAAAAGTTTACGGCGTAGTAACTTTTTATTCATTTTTCAGTATGGTTCCGAAAGGAAAACATCCGATATCAATATGCACAGGAACAGCATGTTATGTTCGCGGAGCTGAAAACGTGCTAAATGAATTTAAAAAAGAACTTAAAATAGATGTTGGCGAAACCACACCCGATGGCAAGTTTTCAATAAGTTGCCTGCGTTGTGTTGGAGCATGCGGCCTTGCACCGGTAGTTATGGTTGGTGACAAAACATACGGACGCGTGTCACCTGAAATGGTAAAGGATATTATTAAGGAATACGATGAACAGTAGAAAAAAACACCAGTGACGTTTCAGTATTAAATAGCTGCTTTCAGTAAAGCAAGAAGCTGGTTTTTATATTGATAATTCAATTTTTACTATACCACTATTGAACTGACAATAGTGGATTTTTTATGTTTATAC
>CAZBCB010000066.1:0-10490 GCA_964489905.1 uncultured Bacteroidales bacterium | reverse complement strand
GGAAGACCCGGGTTTTTTATTTTTTCCTTGCAAAATGAAGGCAGATCGGCTATATTTATAAATTCATCATTTACACCTATGCCTGCCCGTGATTTCTTTTTCATTTTTCAATAAAAGATAAATCCCATTTTTTCTGATTATTATAACAAAGACTGTCACCTGATAATTCAAGCGGACAATCAATATTTTGCCTGTATAGAAGCCCTGTACCAAGTCCTTGCGGCATATTACTCCTCAACGTATAAGTCCATTGTGCTATGGCATTTAACCCTATGTTTGATTCAAGCGATGAAGTAATCCACCATCCAATACCTGCGTTTTGTGCAAGCCTGATGTATTCGGATGCCTCTTTAAACCCTCCTAATAATCCGGGTTTTAAAACAAGATATTGCGGTTTTATTTGATTAATTAACATTTCTTTCTCGACTGAATCAAAATGGCCGATCAACTCTTCATCAAGGGCCACTGCTATTGGTGAATTACTGCAGATATAAGCCATATCATCCCATTGCCCTTTACCTATGGGTTGTTCAATAGAATGAACATCAAACCTTGACAGCTTTTCCAACACTTTCATTACATTGCCAGGCTTAAAAGCCCCGTTGGCATCAACCCTCAATTCAAGCTTTTTTGAATCAGCATGTCGTCTGATATAATCAAGTATTTCAAGTTCTTCATCAATATCCAGCGCACCGATTTTAAGTTTAAGGCAACGGTAATTTTTCTTCAACTTGTCATTAATTTGTTGCAACATTTCATCTCGTTTTCCCATCCATATAAGGCCGTTAATAGGAATACAATCTTTGCCTGAGACAAAATCCGAATGGAACAGTTTTCTTTCACCTCCCGACCGCAAGTCAATTAATGCAGTTTCAACAGCAAAATTTATTGAAGGATAAGAATTTACTCCTTGTTTAAAATCAAAATATCCATGATTAATTTTATTGCATGTTTCCTTAATCTTATTGTCAATATCAGCCTCAGTTTCTGCATTAAGTCCGGGAATATATGAACATTCGCCAATTCCTTTTATTTCTGGTTCACGATCATCATATAAAAATAAGTACCATACCGGTTTCTCATGCAATGTGCCCCTCGAAGTAACTGCAGGTCGTATAAAATGAAGTGTTTTTTTAAGAAATGAGGCTTTTATCATATCACAATATTAGCCCAAGTCCGAAAGTGAGGGAAAAAGCAAATGTAGTCAGGGCAAGTTTTTTTAGTTCAACATTCAGATCAACTGGTATTGAATTCTGAATAACATTCCTGACTTCAATTAATAAAAAAGGCAAGGTGACCATAAAAAGCAGTTGCACCGGCGATTTGAAAAAAACAACGGTATAAACCAAACTCAGTAAAACAGCCGCACTAACCAATGCTACGTGATATATTTTTGCCGCCTTAATGCCCAGTCTGACTACCAGTGTCCTTTTACCGCTTTCCGCATCACTTTTAATGTCACGTAAATTATTAATATTCAGTACGCCCGAGCTGAACATGCCTATGGTTGATGCAGGCAGCAATACCCAGGGATCAAAAAAACCGGTATGCAGATAAAATGTTCCGCATACACCTACTATGCCAAAATAAATGAATACAAATATATCGCCCAGGCCTACATATCCGAATGGCCTTCTGCCGATAGTATATTTAACTGCCGCTATAATTGCTGAAAGACCAAGTACAAGGAATATGATAATCTTATAAACGGGATATTGAGGAAGTCCTGTAAAGATAAGCGCGATGCCTGAAAGTAAAGAAAACATTATAAATAAAATAATCATCCGCTTCATGGCTTTCAAAGTAACTTTTCCTGATTGTGTAACCCTTTCGGGACCAATGCGGTTATTATTATCGATGCCCTTTATGCCGTCGCCATAATCATTAGCCAGATTTGACAATATCTGTAAAAACAAAGTAGTCAGTGATGCCAGCAGAAAAACCGGTAAACTGAACCTTCCTTTGGAATAGGCAAGAAAACTTCCAAGCAGTGTACTTGAGAGAGCCAGCGGAAGGGTTCTTAACCTGAACGCCTGAAGCCATATAGAAATTTTTTGTTTCATGCAGATACAACTTACGGAAATTTAGGAAATTTTTTAAAATCAGGTTTTCGTTTTTCAAGAAATGCCTTTTTGCCTTCCTGTGATTCTTCAGTCATATAATATAGCATGGTTGCATTTCCTGCCAGTTCCTGAATACCAGCCTGTCCATCGAGTTCAGCATTCAGCCCGGCTTTAATCATACGCAAAGCAATGGGGCTATGTTCCATAATTTTTTTACACCATTCTACTGTAACATCTTCAAGTTGTTCATGAGGAACAACAACATTCACCAGCCCCATTTCATAAGCTTCGGCTGCCGTGTATTGCTTGCATAAAAACCATATTTCTCGTGCTTTTTTTTGTCCTACAATACGTGCCAGATAAGATGAACCAAATCCGGCATCAAAACTTCCAACCTTAGGACCGGTCTGACCAAATATTGCTCTATCTGAGGCAATTGTGAGGTCACAAACAACATGTAAAACATGACCACCGCCGATTGCATAGCCGTTTACCATGGCGATGACCGGTTTGGGCAACGAACGTATTTGCTTTTGCACATCAAGGATATTCAGTCGCGGAACACCATCTTTACCTATATATCCTGCAAAACTTTTAACATTCTGGTCTCCTCCGCTGCAAAAAGCCTTGTCGCCTGCACCGGTTATAATCACAACGCTGACATCGGCATTTTCACGACAGTATTTCAGAGCATCAGATATTTCCTGTGTGGTATCAGGTGTAAAAGCATTGTGGTAGCGGGGTCGGTTAATGGTAATACGTGCTATTCCTTCAAAAAAATCAAAAAGAATATCCTGATACTGTTTAATTGTTTCCCATTTTCTTGTCAGGCTCATGTTATTATTTTTATTTGTCTTACGAAGTTACTAAATACCGTCGGATTTACATCAGTCTTTGTAATAATCTCTAAAACAGCCGGATTTTCATTATTTATAAAAGCATTAAAAATCTCTTCGAAGGAATCAAAATTTTCGGCAACAAAATATTGTACACCGAATGCCTCGCAGATTTTACTGATACAGACAGGATGATAAGCTTCAAGATAATCCTTAAATGCAGGAGTTGATGATGGTCCCTCAATTAAGCTGAAAATGCCGCCTCCTTTATTGTTAATAACAATAATCTTCAGGTTATCAGGTAAAGACCTGTTCCATAAAGCATTGGAATCGTAAACAAAACTCTGGTCACCCAGCAGGGATACAACCGTATTATTTGTTGATGTTGCTATGCCCACAGCTGTTGACAGGCATCCGTCAATTCCGGATGTGCCCCGGTTTGAAAAAATTTGCATGCATGAAGGCGGAAAAAATCCAAGATAACGCACTACGGTTGAATTGCCTGCAAATAAAATAATGTTATCAGATAATTTCCGGACAACACGATAAATTATTGCCAGATCACTATATACATTCAGTTCCGGATTATTAATAATTTTTTCTTTCAGGCTTACTGCCCTTTTTTGCCAGCTAAGATAATAATCAGATTCAACAATTGGGTTAACAGATGCCAAAGCGCTAAAAAAACCAGCGGGCGAAGACAATATAATATCCGTAAGTTTTCTGAAAGTGTCAATATGCCGGCCGGCCGGGTCAATAAACCATGTGTGTTCAGACTTGCATGATCTTAAGAATTGTTTCAGGCGGTTTGAAATTACCTGACCACCGAAATATATTAAAAGTTCAGGGTCAAGGTCATGATTATTTTCATGCAAAGCCAGTATTAAATCGGGGTTACGGATAACGCCTTCAAAATTAATATTTGAAACAGGTTCTCCGACAATGCAAATCCGCTTTTTGTCTTCAACGGCTTTCAATGATTGCAAAAGTGCCACCTGATATGGTTGCTGCCCTGCAACAATTAATATGCTTTTTGCCTCCTGCCATACTTTAATAAATTGCTCATCCAATCCGTTTATGCATGCACCATCATGAACACTGATTATGTTCACATTCGAAGGGGCAGGTAAATCATTATATAAAGGTTCCCGCAGTGGTACATTAATATGCACCGGGCCTTTTCGTCCGGTTATAGCAGTATTCAATGCTTCATTTACCATACGATGCACATGCCACAAGTCATGTTCACTATGTATTTCAACCGGAAGTGAGAATGATGCTTTAATGTTGGCGCTATAAATACCCTGTTGCCGTATAGTTTGATTGTCCTGCTGGTCAATCCATTCAGGCGGCCTGTCAGCTGTAATAGCAATAAGAGGTACAGCCTGGTAAAAAGCCTCAGCTATAGCCGGAGCATAATTTAAAGCAGCTGTGCCTGAAGTGCATAATAATACTACCGGATTATCAGTAAATAATGCAATACCCATAGCTATATAGGCTGCACTGCGTTCATCAATAATGCTTATGCAATCATCTCCGAATACTTTCAGAAAAGAATTAATTAAAGGTGCGTTTCTTGACCCCGGTGAGATAATAATTTTTTTAACGCCTTTTTGGCGTAGTATAGCAGGAATGTTTGCTATATGCTGCCTGATATGCATCTTCTTTATTTTATTTTTCTGATAACTGAAAGTAAAGTTTCGGCTTTTATTTCCGTTTCCTGCCATTCATCCTCAGGTACAGAATCAGCCGTAATCCCGCCGCCGACAAATAAAGCAACCCTGTCGGTCCAGATTTTCATGCAACGAAGATTGACAAATAACGACATGTTGTTATCCAGGCCAACTGGTCCAAGATATCCGGCATAATATTCACGGTTATGCTTCTCAATTTTTAAAAGCAAATCGAGGCTTAGTTTATAAGGCATACCGCAAACGGCGGGCGTTGGATGAAGACAATCCAGAAACTGGCCTAACCTGCCTTTTAGCTCTTCTGAAGGAAAAGAAAAATCAGTGCACAGATGCAAAAGATTGCCTGCTTTTCGTGTATAAGGACCCTGAAGTTCAACCTGAGTGAGGTTAAAGTGTGAAACTACACCGGAAATATATCTTGTGACATATTCCTGCTCAAGGCGTTCCTTGCTGTTCCATTTACCTATGTTCAGGTTTTCATCAGAATAAGGCTTCGTGCCGGCCAGTGAAACGGTCTGCATGGTACCGTTGGAAGCAAGCAGAAAAGGCTCGGGTGTGGCACCCATCCATAAATGATCACCGTTATTGAAGATATATACAAAAGCATTGGGATAGCTCTGGCAAAGCATAGTAAAAATCAATCCTAACTGCGAAATAAAAGCACCTTTGACTATTTTTACCCTGCTTGGAACAACTTTCTCAAAAATGCCATGATGAATCTCAACAATAATTTTTTCAAGCAGTTGAAGATATTCAGCTTTTGATATTTCAAGAGGAAAATCATTTTTTTCAGTGGTAGCTTTTTTATGGTTAACGGATCTTAATTTATCTATCAGCTGCTGCGTAATCGTAGTTCCATAAAAAAAATCAGGTTCAATAATGAATCGGGAGCAACTTGTTTCAAAAGAAAAAGGAGCTACCAAAAAGCCTCTGATTGTATTGAAATCGGTTGTGTTATCAATTTTTCTGACAATTGCATCCTTCTGAACAACAAGTGTTGTCTCCTTGTGATTTGGCAAACGATAGGTTGCAAAAGTGAGGTTATTCTGCACACATACTGATATGGCTTCAACAATATAAGAATCTTTAGATTTATCGGGTTTCATTAATGCTTCCTTCTTTTTTCTTTAATTGCTCAATATCAAGAACAATCATAGTAACTCTTACAAACGAAACCGGTTTTTGTTCACTATTTGTTATTTTTACTTCCCAGATATGTGTCATCTGCCCTTTATGGATAATCTGAGCTCTGGCAAAAACATCTCCGTCCCTTACTGCCGAAACATGATTACCCGATACCTGCAACCCGCGCGTTGTATATTTTTCACGGTCAATAAGTAAAAACGAACCCACACTGGCAACTGTTTCAGCCAATGCCAGGGTAGCTCCTCCGTGTAGTATCCCCATAGGTTGCACTTTCTTGTTGTTGACGGGCATCCTCGCTAAAACATAATCAGATCCGTAATCAAGGAATTCAATTTCAAGGTGACTAATCAGCGTATTTCTGCAAAAGTCATTTAATTCTTTAATAGTCATTGGCTCAATCATCAATTTTGTCCCAAATATAGGAAATCCATGCAAAACAAAAATTGATATTTTGTCATGAATACTATGGTTTGTAGGCAACTGTCAGACATGCGGCTCCAAGAAAAAATTTTCTGGTTGAGAATATTACAAATCCATAATCTTCAAGCAAATTTTTTATTTCTTCCATGTTATAAAAACCGGCGGATGATTGCGCCAGGTATCTGTATGCTTTGAAACTTCCGGAAACAATAAGACCTAAAGGTATCAGGATTAAATAAAGGTATGTTTTAAATACAAATCGTATAACCCGATTTTGCGGTATGCCGCTTTCAAGAATAAAAAATTTTCCATTATTTTTTAATACACGGAATATTTCCAATAAATACCTGTCACGGTTTGGATTGCGGTAAGTAAGATTGCGAAACCCAAAACCAATAGTAATACAGTCAAAGCTGTTGTCCGCAAAAGGCATGCTTATTACATCACCCTGGATATACTCAATATTCCTGCATCCTTTTTGTTGTGATTTTTGTATAGCCTTATCTAGCATTTGCTGATTACCATCATAACCGGTAATTTTTATTTCGTTTCCGGCAGAAAGACTTAACATTATTGTCATATCTCCTGTTCCGCAACATAAATCAAGCACTTTTGCCGGTTTTTCTTTAATACATTGCATTACAGCATATTTCCGCCATCGTTGGTCCATGCCAAAAGTGAACAAGCGGTTTATCAGGTCATAGCGCCTGTAAATGCGCGAATAGACAGAGTTAAGCGAAATTGCCATCCGATAAAATAAACCAGACAACAAAAGTACAACCTATCTTTCAGTTTGACAAACGTAATCGGGTATTTACTATGGCGATTTCAATCTTTCTTCTAATTTTGCAGTTTTATTCTTAACCGGGATTAGTCAATAGAAGCCCGAAAAATAGTTAATCTTGTTGTTTCTATTGACTTATCGGGGAAATCCTGGCTTGTCAAAATATATCATTCCGAAGTTTCGGAATGATTAAATTTTGTCAGTCTGTTGGTCATTTGATTTAATTGATACATTTGAGATAAAATATTAATTATCAGGGATTAATACATTGAACAGGTTTTTGTACGGTTTGTTTTCAGGCGTTGACAGAATTGCATCTTCACGGAGAAGTTATTTCTGGTTATCAGTATGCATATTTCTGTTTGAATTGATTTATCTGATAATTGGTATTCATGGTAAAGATTTCTGGGAACATGCTGCTGTAATTAAAGCCTTATCAGATAATCCGCTTGATCCTGAGCATCCCATCATTGATGCCGATCTGCCACATGCTTTCTTTTCCCCCTATTCAGTTTTAATAGGTTTCATAGGACATTTTACGCATTTTAGTCCTTTTGTGCTTTTAACTGCGTCAGGAATAATTAATCTGATTCTTCTGCTTATAGCTTTACGTTTTTTTATTTACTCTTTGTTTAAAACAAATCAACAGAAAATTGCCTTTTATTTTTTATTGCTGCAGTTATTTGCATGGGGCCCTATGGCATGGCGTTACAGTTCATTTTATCACATTAAAACACTGCATTTTGTATTGCCCTATCCGTCAACCTTTGCTTTTATACTCTCTTTGTTTTCCATAGGACTATTTATACGAAGAAAACAGCTAAGTGGCATATTAAGGTATTCAATAACAGCTCTTTGCATATTGATTAATTCGGTTGTATTAATAACACACCCAACAACAGCAATATTTCTTTTTGTTTTTATTGCTGCCTCATCAATTACAAAGAAAACTGATATCAATTCCATAGTGCATTGGGCTGAAATGTTACTTAGCATTCTATTGCCTTTTTTAATTGCAGGCTTCTGGAATTATTTTCCATTCTGGGATTTAATAATGGTGCAATCAAAAGGATCGCAATTTCATGCAGACAGCCTGACTTTTTATAGCCGATTGTTTGTCAGACTTTTACCGTTCTGGATGTGTATTCCTTTATTGTGGCAAAAAAACAGAACCTATCCGGCCAGTATATTTGTTTTATCATTTATTCTACTTCTTGCTGTTTATCTTTATGGCTATTTTACCAAACAATATGGATATGGCCGGTTGATATTCTTTCTTGCAATGATGTTACATCTGTTAATAGTAAACTGGTTTACCAATAATATAATACTTGCAAGCCATAAGAAACTTGTCCTTTCAGGTGTTTTTGTTTTTCTGGTAATTTTATTCCCGTTGTTCCATTTAATCTTTGACCATGAAGTACTGATATTAAGTAACAATCATGAACCATACGAAGAACTGGAAACTATAGAAAAACTGACACAGGACAGTTCGGTTTTTCTAACAGACAAGCAGACAATTTTATTATTACCTTCATACGGAATGAAAGTTACAGCAAGTGTTTACCCTTCATATTGGATAAAAGACAACGAACAGCGAAAAAAAGATATTGTAGTCTATTTTGGAAATAAAATCAATGACAAAGAAAGAGCATATATTCTGAAAAAGTATAAAATAACGCATATACTGATTAACAAATCTTCTGAACTTATTTCAAAAGAATCCGAAAAATTCACCTACAGCATTGCATCTGTTCTGTATTCAGGCAAGTATTATGATTTGCTTAAAATTAAATCAAAGACAAAACCACGTTGAGTATTTTAGAGTAATAATTTTATATTTTCCCAGAAACTTGTGCCTCTGCATCTTTATCCCATAAATAAATGAAAATACAATAAAAGAAAGCAAAGAATGCAATGCCAACATGAGCATCAAAGGTATCCTCATAGAACATAGAAATGAAATAAATAAGAAAAAAGTACTTTAAAAGGATAACATGTCGTTTTCTTTCAATAAACACAGGTGTTATAAGTGAAAAGAATATCCATACAAACCCTGTTATACCAAAAGTAAGAAGGAAGTTGATATACTGATTATGTGGTTTGCCTACCCAGTTTTGTTGAAACATGATGCCTTCCTGTTCGCGCTGATATTTCATTGACATTTTAAGATCTCCTGTTCCTACTCCGAAAAATAAATTTTCTTTTAGCTGTTTTAAGGCTAATTTTAAAAAAGCAATACGCTGTGTAAATGAATGAGAATATACTTCACCTGATTTTAAATAAATATCTATTTCCCAAATTGTTTGATACACACGTGGATAAATCCCGTACTTGTTTTTAAAAATATAATTTGAATACCCTTCCTCAATTAATCGGATGTCTTCTGGTTTTAAATGATTTAATCCGGCTGAATCCTTTCTTAACCCTTTCGAAGTAAGATAACGAATCAGGGTATATTTTATTAGTTGACCTTTTTGGTCCAAGCTATCGTAAGGAATCGAACTTATTTTATTCCATTCCTGCCTTAATTCATCTTCACATACATATATCCATACATAATGACCATTTTCAATTTGTTTCGAGGCCAGGTCATGTAAATATAAGTTACCATTTACTGTTCTCGGTTCAAGATTCTCAATTTCTTCTGATTTGATATTATAAAAACTTAATATTGACCATATAATAAAGCCAAGTGCCGACAGGATAAAAATAACAGTAGCCAATAAAAGCAAATTTTTTAAAATAGGTTTTTTAACCCTCAAAATCTGAATTGTTGTGAATATTGGCAAAACAATGCTGAAAAGAATCACCCCCGAAAATGACCTGAAGAAAAACACAAAAAATGTCAACCATAAAACACTTATAATATAAAAGGTTGCCTCAACAATTGTTTTTTCAAAATAGTTGTAAAACAAAAGATACAATAATATAATGACAGAAAAATTAATAATTAATGAAAAATGAATGTGGAAAATGAACTTCGACATTTTTCTGATATCACTAATTGAAGTGTTATACCAGCCGTAATAATTCCCTATACTTATTACCGAAGCAACCAGAACTGCTGCAATAAATACCTGGAAGATAAATTTAAGCTCCTTTTTTGACAAAGGTTTCATGGTTCCAAGAACAAGGTTTACCGTCATCAGAATTAGTAAAACCTTTATACGCTTCATGCCGTAATGGATATCATCCGTATAGATCAGCCCAATAAAATAAAGCAGCAAAATTGACAAGACCAGTAATACGCTTTTGCGCTTAAGAAGCTGGTTAAATTTATATTTGAAATCAGCTTCAAGTACCCAGTTTGAAATTAATACTATTATTGAAAAACTGATTCCGAATATTGATAGCGGAAGACAGGCTCCCAATAAAGAAAGACTTATTACATAAACATAATGATGAAATGCCTCGCGGTATTTCAGTAAATTGTTGATTCTGTGGGACAAAGGCCGCATGAAATAAAAATTCCTTCGTATCGATACTGTTTCTTGCGTAACGAAAAAATCAAAAATTTATTGTTTGAAAAATAACTTTTTGATTTTTT
>CAZBCB010000065.1:0-10534 GCA_964489905.1 uncultured Bacteroidales bacterium | reverse complement strand
TTGTGAATTAATTAACAAATAAGATCATTTCTTTTGAAATGAAAAATTATTGGTTTAAAAGAATATACTTATGAAGACGGCTGTTAAGAAAACCATAGAAAAATATGGAAGCGATAAATATCGCCTGATGGATATACTGATTGATATTCAATCGGAATTTGGTTATATATCCAGAGAGGCCATAAGCCTTATCGCAGAAGAACTCGGAATGTCGGAAGTTGATGTTGAACAGACTGTATCGTTTTACCATTTTTTCAGTCAGACTCCTACGGGCAAATATTGTATATATCTTAACAACAGTGCCGTTGCAAACATGATGGGGAGGGCTGCTGTTGCTGCAACATTTGAAAAAGAGCTCGGAATTAAGTTCGGTGAAGTCACACCTGACGGACTGGTTGGTTTGTTTGAAACATCATGTATTGGCATGAATGATCAGGAACCTGCAGCAATTATCAACAATCATATTTTCACCAGGTTGACACCTTTCAGGGTAAAGGAAATTGTAAGAGATATTAAGGAAGGTAAAGATGTAAGTGAAATGCTTGTTGCCGATTACGGTGATGGTGAAAACCGTTCAGATCTGATCCGTTCGGTAGTATCAAATAATATCCGCAAGATTGGCCCTGTTCTTGATCGTGATTTCAAAGCCGGTCAGGCCATTGAGAAAATTATTAAAATGAAGCCTGAGGAAGTAATTGAAGAAGTGAAAAAATCGAATATCAGGGGCCGGGGCGGAGCAGGTTTTCCTACGGGGCTTAAATGGGAATTTTGCCGTAACGCACCCGGAGAAAAAAAATATATCTTTTGCAATGCTGACGAAGGAGAACCCGGAACCTTTAAAGACCGTGTAATTCTCACTGAAAGACCCCGTCTGCTGTTTGAAGGTATGGTAATTGCCGGATATGCTGTGGGAGCCACTGAAGGCATTGTTTACATCCGTTATGAATACAAGTATTTGCAGCATTACCTCGAAAACATACTTCAGAAAGCCAGGGAAGCTAACTATCTGGGTAAAAACATACTTGGTAAAAAAGGGTTCAATTTTGACATTCGTATTCAGTTTGGTGCCGGAGCTTATGTTTGCGGAGAAGAATCGGCGCTGATTGAGTCAGCCGAAGGTAAACGCGGAGAACCTCGTGATCGTCCCCCATTTCCGGTTGAAAAAGGATATCATGACATGCCTACGGTTGTAAATAATGTTGAAACACTTTGTTCGGTTGTTAAAGTTATCCTTAAAGGCGGCGAATGGTACAAATCATTTGGCACACATGAATCAACCGGTACTAAAGTATTAAGCATATCGGGCGACTGTAAGTTTCCCGGTGTATATGAAGTTGAATGGGGATTTTCAGTTAATGACATCCTCGATATGGTTGGCGCTGACAAAGAAGATGTCCAGGCTGTTCAGGTGGGAGGTCCTTCAGGGGCTATCATTGCTCCCAATGAATTTACACGTATCCTTGGATATGAAGACCTTGCAACAGGAGGTTCGCTGATTATCATTGGCAAAAACAGGGATATTCTCAATGACATTGTGCTGAACTTTACCGAGTTCTTTATTGAAGAATCGTGCGGAAGCTGTTCAACATGCCGTATTGTGCCCACATTAATGCGTAATAAACTGATAAAAATACTTAACGCCCGAGGTGTAAAGCAGGACCTCATTGACTTGCAGGAATGGGGCAAGATACTTAAAGCAAGCCGTTGCGGCCTTGGTCAAACAGCTGCCAACCCGATCCTTTCAAGCCTTAAGAATTTTTCACATCTGTACGAAGAAAAAATACAAAAAAATAAAACTTTTGACAGCGGATTTGACCTTAATGCCGTTGTTAAAGAATCGGCCAAAGCTACAGGCCGGGTACCAATTATTTAAAACAATGCTGATATGAGTCAATATGTTCGGTTTACAATAGACAAAACAGAATGTATGGCCATAAAAGGCCAGTACATTGTCGATGCCGCCAGGGAAAACGGTATATATATACCTACACTCTGTAATTATCCGGGTGTTAAACCTAAGGGAGGCTGCAGAATATGCACGGTGAAAGTAAATGGTAAGCTTATGACTTCATGCACAACACCTGTTGCAGAAGGTATGACAATAGAAAATGATATTCCTGATATAATTGAACTGCGAAAATCAATTGTCGAATTATTACTGGTAGAGGGAAACCATTTTTGTCCTGCCTGTGAAAAAAGCGGCAATTGTGAATTGCAGGCTCTTGCATACCGTTTTCAGGTTATGGTTCCCCGCTTCCCCTTTCAGTTTCCTCTTCGCAGGGTTGATGCGTCACATCCTAAAATAATAAAAGAGCAGAATCGCTGTATCCTTTGCAAGAGGTGCATCAGAGCCATTAAAGATGAAAAAGGGCGCAGTATTTTCGCTTACCGGCGCAGAAGCAGCCGTGTTGAAGTAGTAGTTGATTCAAAACTTGGCAAGCAACTGACCGATGAACTGGCTCAGAAAGCCATGGATGTTTGTCCGGTAGGATCAATTCTGGTAAAAGAAAAAGGATATATTACTCCGATAGGGCAGCGGAAATATGATAAAATGCCTATTGGAAGTGATATTGAAAATATGCAGGTAAATAAAATTTAACATTATCGATCCATGAGTAAACCTATTATAGCTACGGCATCACTGGCAGGTTGTTTCGGATGCCACATGTCGATTCTGGATATTGACGATCGTCTGCTCGAACTGATTGAACTGGTTGAGTTCAACAAATCACCCATCGACGATATAAAAAAATTTACAAAAAAATGCGATATCGGACTCATTGAAGGTGGCTGCTGCAACAGTGAAAATGTACATGTGTTGAAAGAATTCAGGGAAAACTGCAAAATTCTTATCTCAGTCGGCGAATGCGCTATTATGGGTGGGCTTCCGGCTATCCGTAACGGCATCCCCATAAGGGAATGCCTTGAGGAAGCATACCTCAACGGCCCTACCGTCGTTGGCAATGAAGAAAAAATTATTCCCAATGATCCTGAATTACCTATGATACTTGACAAGGTTTTTCCGTGCCATGAAATTGTGAAAATAGATTATTTCCTGCCCGGATGTCCTCCGAGAGCCGACCTGATATGGGATGCCCTTGTGGCACTTATTAACGGCGATGAAATGAAACTGCCTTACGAAGTGGTTAAATTTGATTAATTACTGTAAATGAGAAAATTATGGGACAGAAAATTACAATAGAACCTGTAACACGTGTGGAAGGTCACGGTAAAGTTACTATTCATCTTGATAACGAAGGAAATATTGAACAGACAAGATTGCACATCGTTGAATTCAGAGGGTTTGAACGGTTTGTACAGGGACGTCCTTACTGGGAAATGCCTGTGCTTGTACAGCGCTTATGTGGTATTTGCCCTGTAAGCCATCATCTGGCTGCTGCAAAAGCTTTAGACGTTATTGTTGGTGCCGGCACAGGTGAAGGACTCACTCCCACAGGTGAAAAAATGAGGCGGCTGATGCACTATGGCCAGATTTTTCAGTCGCATACCCTCCATTTTTTCCACCTGGCTTCACCCGACCTGCTTTTTGGCATTGATGCCGACCCCCTGAAACGCAATGTGATACATATTGCAAAAGTGAACAGAGATCTGGCTGTGCAAGCTGTAATGATGCGTAAATACGGACAGGAAGTCATTCAGGCAACAGCCGGCAAAAAAATTCACGGTACCGGCGCCATTCCCGGAGGAATCAACAAACACCTCAGTGAGGAAGAACGCGACTATCTTACTAAAGGCGATGATTACATGAATATTGACAAAATGATAGAATGGTCGTTGGGTGCTATTGAATTTTTTAAGGATTTTCATAAAAAAAACAAGGATGTCATTGACAGCTTTGTTGAATTTCCATCAAGTTACCTTAGCCTTGTAAGAAAAGACGGAGCACTCGACCTTTATCACGGCGTACTGAGGGCAGTTGATGCAGAAGGCAAAAAAATCCTTCATGATGTTGACTACCAGGAATACTACAAATATATCGATGAAGAAGTAAGATCATGGAGTTATATGAAGTTCCCCTACCTTAAAGAAATCGGAAAAAAGAATGGCTGGTATACTGTCGGGCCACTGGCACGCATGAATACCATCGACTTTATTGACACACCATTGGCTCAGAAAGAATTTGAAATATTCAGGGCCTATAACAACGGCAAACCCAGCCATAAACCTATGCATTCACACTGGGCACGGCTTATTGAAATCCTGCATTCAGCCGAAAAAATCAAGTCACTTCTCAACGATCCCGACCTGATGGAAGGAGAACTGGTGAAAAAAGGAAACAAACAATATGAAGGAGTTGGCCTCATTGAAGCACCCCGGGGTACCCTTTTCCACCATTATAAAATTGATGATAACGACCAGATTGTCATGGCTAACCTTATTGTTTCGACTACTAACAATAATCAACCGATGAATGAGGCTGTAAAGCAGGTAGCAATAAAAATCATGACGGGGAAGAAAGAAATTACTGAAGGTATGATGAATGCGGTTGAGGTAGCCATCAGAGCCTATGATCCCTGCCTTAGCTGTGCAACACATGCACTGGGACAAATGCCACTGGAAATATCATTGTTTGATTTTAATAATAATTTGATTGACAAAAAATTAAAACAATGATGTGAAAGGCTCTCCTGAAATATTGATTTATGGTTACGGAAATCCCGGAAGGCAGGATGATGCGCTGGGAGTAATGCTTGCTGAAAGAATTGAACAATGGGCACACGATAACAAGTTGCAAAACATTCATACAGAGTGTAATTACCAACTTAACATTGAGGACGCTCATAAGATTTCTTTATTTGATATTGTAATTTTTGCAGATGCCTCAAAAGAAAATATCGAGGGATATTCCTATACTACCTTAGAACCATCGGCCAAAACCAACTTTACCATGCATGCTGTTTCACCGGCATTTATTCTTTACCTGTGCAATCAGATTTATGGTAATAACCCTGCTTCATATTTATTGCATATCAAAGGCTTTGACTGGCAGTTCATGCAGGAAATTTCCGAAGGGGCAAAAACAAACCTTGATCATGCCATCTCTTTTTTGAAAACCAGATTAATTGAATATAACAAAAACACTTGCCAGCAATGTAAAGTTTATCCATTGTAAAACCAAATAAATAAACTCTATATGGACCTTTCAACTACTTTTCTCGGGCATAAAATTAATAATCCGTTTATTGCAGCCAGTTCGGGACTGACTTCCTCTGTTGATTCGATAAAAAGACTTGCTGATAACGGTGCCGGAGCTATAGTACTTAAATCACTTTTTGAAGAACAAATTATTGCTGATAAAAAAACATTGCTGGAACATGATGACATGTACTTCTGGTATCCCGAAGCCCTTGAATATGTCAGTAATTTTTCAAAAGAACATGGTATTGAAGAATATTTAAAGCTGATTAATAGTGCCAAAAAAGTAACCTCAGTTCCGGTTATTGCCAGCATTAACTGCGTAAGCCCTTATGAATGGCCAAAGTTTGCAAAAAAAATTGAAAATGCCGGCGCCGACGGTCTCGAGCTTAATATCTTCATCCCGCCTACCTTGCTTAAGCTTACCGGATACAAAATAGAAGAGACTTATCTCGATATAGTTCGCGAAGTAAGAAAAGAAACCAGTCTGCCACTGGCTGTAAAGGTCGGCTACCATTTTACCAACCTTTACCGTATGCTTTTTAAATTAAGTAATCTCGAAATCAACAGCCTTGTTCTTTTTAACCGCTATTACCGCCCTGATGTTGATATTGAAAACCTGAAAGTAATTACCGGCAACATTTTAAGCTCTCCTGTTGAGATAACCCTTTCATTGCGATGGATTGCCTTGCTTTCTGAGGTTGTAAAATGCGAACTTATTGGCGCAACCGGCATTCACGACTATACAGGTGTTATTAAAAACATACTGGTAGGGGCAACTGCGGTTCAAATCTGCTCTGTTCTTTATAAAAACGGACCTGAATATCTCAAAACACTCCGTTCAGAACTTGAAAAATGGATGAATGCCAAGGGTTATAACAACCTTGATGCCTTCAGGGGACTGGTAGCTAAGAATCATGAAAACTGCGCGGCATTTGAAAGAGTCCAGTTTATGAAAAAAACAACAGGAAAAATCTAATATCTGACACCTTAATACATAAACCCATAAGCACATGAACGCATTTATCCCAACGCGCTGATCCATCCTAATTTGATCAAATCGTTAATTTCAGTAAGCCTGAGTTTTGAAATATGAGTTTCACAAATTATCAGGTTGGAAAAAAATAAAATAATATTTAGCTTTATATCCGAAAAACTTTTTCTGATAATCATTAAACAAAAATTTATGAAGAGATTATCATATATTTTCAGTGTTGTTGTTTTAATTACATTATTTTGTGCACACTGCAAACAAAGTGAAAAACAAAAGGGGGCTCTGGAAGGTGTTGATAGTGTTGACCTGAAAGAAATAAAGCCATACGTGAGTAAATATGATACCATGGGAGAAGGCATTCCTATTTTTTACAACATGTACCTGTCTGTCGAAATGTCAACACTGTTTGAATCAGCCGGAGCTGTGTTCAATCAATCGTTGCTTAATTCACCTGATAAAATCATCGATTATACAACAAGTTCAAAGAAAGCTATGAACCTGGGAATATATGCCGTTGATCTGAGTTACTCCAAAGTCTTTGACCAGACCGAAAAAGCAGGTAAATATTTTAATTCGATGCAACGGCTGGCAGAAGAATTAGGCATACCTACCGACTATTTTGAAAATACAGCAAAACGTTTTGAGCGTAACATTGACAACAAAGACTCGCTGATAAAAATAGCAAATGAAGTGTACATGACTACCGATTCTTACCTTAAGGAAAATGAAAGGTATAGTGCTGCCGCTCAAATTATCCTCGGCGGATGGGCCGAAGCTATTTATATTGCAGTTGATATTGCCAAATCAACCCGTGATTTCAATATTATTGAAAGACTGGCCGAGCAGAAATATTCTCTTGCCAACCTGATGGAAATGTTGCAAAACTATGAAAAAGACCCTGTAATTGCAGAATATATGACTAAGCTTAAAGCACTTCAACCCATTTTTAATTCATTCGAAGTAAAAGTGAAGGGTGATTTTGATCCTGCTTCTGCTGAGGGTAAAAAGACTGTCAATGCCTTATTGATTAAAGTAAAAGAAATTGAAAAACATATTACTGCTATCAGAACCTCAATTGTTGAATAAATATCAGGATCTGCATCTGGTTTTTTATTCCATGTATCATCAATAACCAAGTAAATAAAAATTTGGTTGGTATATCATCAAATTAAAATAAATTGCCTTAATACTGCCTTGTGTTTCTGTAATTAAATTCTGAAATAGGTAATTACACATTTTACTCCTTATAGAAAATCTGGTGTTAAAAAACAAAACTATAGCTAATTGACGGAATTATAGGAAACAAGCTGACCTGATATAGTTTTGGGGCACTTGCTGTTAAATGACCGGTTGAATGATCATTCTGGTACTCAACGTCCCAGTAATAATAATAAGGATTTTTTCTGTTATAAACATTATAGATGCTTATATTCCATATCCTTTCTCCTGTTTTCTTTATTTTTCTGAAATTTATTCCCACATCAAGCCTGTGATAATCTCTCATTCTGAATGAATTTTTTCCTCCGTAGATATATGCTTCATATAATTTAAATGGTCCTGTATAGTTAGTTTCATCTATGTGTTCCAGATAATCATTATCATCAATAGTCAGGTAATGTCCTGTTGCCAGAGTAATTGCATTTCCTGTGCCATATACCCATGTTGCGGAAAAATCAATTTTATCATTTAGTTTATATGTATAAACAATGCTGAGATCATGTCGCCTGTCATATTTAAAAGGATAGGCATGACCACCGTTTTGGTTTTCAAACTTCCGTGTGCTTTTTGCCAGCGTATAACCAATCCAGCCCGTGGATCTACCAGTGGTTTTTTGGATAAAAATCTCCATACCGTATGAAATACCCTCTCCGCCCGTTTCAACTTTATCCTGCCAGTCTCCCGAGTTACCCAGATAATTAATTCCCTCCTCAAAGGAAACAAGATTGTTCATTTGCTTATAGAATGTCTCAATACTACATTCTAACATATTTTTATTTGTGGATAACACCAATGCTGCTGATACCTGGCGCGATTGTTCGGGTACAAGCTTCGCTGTTGCAGGTATCCAGTAGTCAACCGGCATTCCTGTACCTTCGCTGGTTAAAAGGTGAATACTTTGCTGCATTGAAGAATATGCCAGCTTAATGGCAGACATTGAGGAGGTCTTAATATTAATAAGCAAACGTGGTTCAACCGAAAAGAAGCCGGTATCAGCTAACTGATAATTGGATAAGCGCGCCCCGGCATTTATTTTTATTATTCTGAATAATTCAGTATGGTTTTCCAAATAAGCAGCCATTTCAAAGGCTTTTGGATTAAAACCCCTGTATTTATAACTATTGCTGATTCCGTCAAATAGTTGCTTGTTTTCGCTATAGCTGGGCAGATAATGATGATAAATCATGCTACTGCCAAACATTACCCTGTAAAAACTCCATGGTGAATATTCTGCTTCAAAATTTAATCCTGCATCGGAAATTCCTGAATAATATTTACTGTATGAATAATCGGGGTCATATTTATAATCCTGTATCGTCCTGTGACGATAACGGGTATAATATAATGTGGTGTTACTGAAAAGATTATGGGCAAATATATGGTTCCAGCGCATTACAGCAAGGAGATTACCCCATTGTAATTTACCAGAAGCTTTTTTCAGTTCCATATCTTTATGTCTTATGCTAACCGCCAGTTTATCATCTCCCATGTAATAACTCAGGTATAGCCTGTTTCTCGGCGAAAAAATGTAGTTAGTCTTAATATTGAAATCATAAAAATTATATCCCAGAGAAACGCCGTCAAGAGCAAAATAGGTTATCGGGCGTGTGAAAAAATCGTATAAAAACCTTCTGAAAGATATGATATAAGATGAAGTATCTTTTTTTAACGGACCCTCAACACATATTTTTGAAGAAATAAGGCCAATAGTACTTTTTCCTTTAAATTCTTTCATATTCCCTTCGTTCATACAAATATCAAGGACTGAAGAAAGACGGTTTCCGTAGCGGGCAGGAAATCCTCCTTTAATAAGTGATACTGAATTAATGGCATCGGGGTTAAAAACTGATACAAAGCCTCCCATGTGGTTAACATAATACAAAGGTACTCCATCAAGTAAAATCAGGTTCTGGTCGGGGCTACCTCCCCTTACATAAAGGCCGCTACTGCCTTCGTTACCCGATTGTACCCCGGGTAAAAACTGCAATGCTTTAACAAGGTCAGATTCACCACCAATAGCTGGTAGTTTTTTTATCTCCTGTATGGGTATTCTATGGGTTGATATTTCTGTCCTTTCCTGTATAGGCCTTACGCTTTTAACTACTACTTCTTCCAATTCGTTCCAAGGCTCAAGTATTATATTCACTTCAGTATTTTCTGTAATTATTAATTGTTTTTTAAAAACAGAATAACCAATATATGAAGCGATAAGGTTTACTGTGTCACCTTTGTGGCATGGCAATGAATAAAACCCGTAATTATTGCTGGTAGTCCCTTTATGCTTTATTTCATTATAAACGTTAGCGCCTATAAGTTTTTCACCGGTATGTTTATCAGTAACATATCCAAAAATATTCACCGCCTGGCTATGTGCAAACTGTATGTTGAATGCAATTATTAAAATAGTTAAAGCGGGTTTCATATTATTATTTGTTTACATAAATGGTATCAACATCTTCCTGATAGCCGGCAAAAATGCCATAGCCACCCTGTATGTTGGAATATAAGTCAACAGGATTACCTGTTCCGCTCCATACATCACCTTCCTGATTCGCCAAATGTCGCATCAGACTTTTTTTGTATTTATAATAATTTTCAGAAATAGAGCGGAAGTGAAGGAAATAGGCAACATCATTATCATCGTGCCAGATATTAAACCTCAATTTATAAGTCAAACCATTTATTAGTATGTCACTAAACAATATATTTCTATAATAGAAATCAAAATCACCTTCATTGGTTACAACTATATCATCGCTCCATAAACCTTGATGATAAATGCTTTTTGAATAATACAAAACATTAAGACATATTTCGTAAAAATTTTTTGATTCCGGAGGATCAGAAAAAATTAGATATAATTCCGAATATTCACTGCCATCCTCATCTATACCAATTTTGGGATGATAGACCAAAGAATCAATTTTAACAAGTTCGGGCAAATAATCATTTGAACAAACCATATTATATCCTTTAGTGGTAATTTCTATCGTATAACTTTTATTTTCTGATAATCTTACAGATGATGTATAAAATCCTTTATCAGAATAATCAATATTATAAAGAAATTCATCCGCTAATTTCAGAATTATGCTAGCATCAGAAATATTGGCATGAATTAATTTATCATAAATCATTTGGCTTTGAGTAAGGTATAAATAGATG
>CAZBCB010000064.1:0-10579 GCA_964489905.1 uncultured Bacteroidales bacterium | reverse complement strand
TATTATGGTTCATTCAGGGATTATGCTTTTTAATTATTTCTGTAATTTCTTATTCTCAGGTAACTGATTCAAATTATCAACAGCAGGTATTTTATCAACCTGATACAACAATATCAGAAGGATATCTGTATATAATTAATCATCGGGGTGATACATTTATTTATCGTCCCTTTCAGGATGAAGAAGATAACATCCGAAAGCAAAAAGCACAACAGATATATGACAGCCTGAAGATTAAATTTGAAAGCCGGAAAATTACAAGAGAATTATACCGGATGCTTTTTACCGACACGACAAGAAAACCAAAGACTCCACGTGTTATAAACCCTGACAATTTCAATATTTATGAGAATAAAATTATCAGAAGGATTAATGTTAAATACCTCAACGTTTTCGGCACTTCTGTGGATGACACGGTTATTTCGCGTCTGACCTTCCCTGAAAGATTAGCAAATAATATTCATATTAAGACCGGAATGAAGGTTATTCAGAGGAATATGCTGATCAAGGAGGGAGAAAGACTTAATCCTTATTTATTATTTGAAAATGAGCGATTAATAAGAGATTTGCCTTATGTAGAAGACGCCAGATTTTTAGTTACTGACTTGAATAATCATAATGATTCAGTTGATATCCTGCTGATTGTGAAAGATGTCTGGCCTATGGGTTTCGGGGTTCAGTTAAATGACCTGAATTCAGGCAACGTTTCAGTGTGGCATACTAATGCTTTCGGACTTGGACACCAGTTCAAATCAGATATTTTTTACAATGCAAAAAAAGAGAATCCATTTGGCTATAATGTTTCATATAGTATTGCAAGTGTATTCGGAAGCTATATATCAACCAACCTGCTTTATGTAAATAATTGGAATACAGAGACATACAAAGTTGATTTATATCGCAGCTTTTTAACTTCAACCATAAATTGGGCAGGAGCTGCTCACTTTGAAAAAACAAAAACCGAACAGGATGTAATTTTAAAAGATACCACACTTGAAGAAGTTAGTTTTGAATATCAGTATCATGACCTATGGTTGGGGCGGTCATTTGAAATTACAGATCACTACGGGCGGGTACCTCAAAAAATAAATTTTTTTATTGCTTCCCGTATTTTATATAATTATTTTTCAAAAGCGCCGGAAACAAGGGAAGATTATTTATCCCGATTTCATAATAAGACACTCTGTCTTTTTTCAATGGGTTTGTCAAGGCAGGGATTCTACCGCAGTAATTTTATTTATGGCTTTGGGCGTGCCGAAGATGTTCCTTTTGGATTTCTGGTTAAGTTAACCGGTGGCTGGGAAAGAGGTCAGTATTCTGACCGTCCCTATATGGCTTTATCTGCTTCAGGAGCAATGAATATAAAAGGATTTGGCTATGCGCAAAGTGTGCTTGAATTCGGTTCTTTTTATAGGAAAGAACAAGTTGAACAAGGTGTAATCAATTTTGTCACAAAATACTATTCTGACCTTATTAAAATTAATAGATTTGCATTCAGGCAGTTCATTACCTTTGACTATACATTGGGGATTAATCGACATGATGATGAATATACTACCCTTGAAAACCGCGGAGGGATTAATGGCTTAAGAAGCCGTTACCTAAGAGGTGATGAAAAAATGGCTTTAAAACTTGAATCGGTTCTTTTTACTCCATATAAATTAATTGGTTTTCGGTTGGCATTATTTGCATCAGTTGATATGGGAATAATTAAAGGAAGCAGTTTTGCTTCAGCCAATAACCGTTTGTATTCAGGTCTGGGAATTGGTGTCCGCATCAGAAATGAAAATCTGGTATTTAATACCATTCAGCTTAAATATACATTTTATCCGTGTTTACCCAACGAAGCCCTTTATTACCATTTTACGGCTGAAGGTGAACCAAGGCTGCGATTAAGGAATTTATATATGGATGAGCCACAGATTGTAAATTTTTAAACCAAGTGCGACGAATTTAAAAATTCATCGCACTTGGGTTTAATTTATTGCACTAATTACCATTATCGTCGTTGGCATAAGCCAATGGCAATCAGATATATTTCATAATCTCTGTATAAAGCACTAATTTTGCTTCATGAAATATGCTTTTAGGCAACATATTCCTCATCTGCAATCATTTTCACACAGGCTATTTTTATATATCAGCCGGTTTAACCCCTGCATTTATCTCGACAGCAACAGCCATATATACCCTGTGCAAAAACATAGCCGTTATGATATTCTTGCAGCATGCGGAGCTGCTTATCAGTTAAAAGGATCGGATAAATCGTTACTTTATAATATAAAAAAATCTATTACAGAAAATAATACATGGTTTTTTGGTTATCTGAGTTATGATGTTAAGAATTTTATTGAAAATCTCAGCTCAGAAAACTTTGATGGTCTCGAATTTCCTGATATTTTCTTTTTTCAGCCTGAAATTGTTTTTGTTATAAGAGGAGATACGCTCGAAATAGAAAGCGACATTCTGAAAGAGGATGAACTGCAAAAAATATTTTTGAACGTGATGGGAATGGATATTAATGATAAATTATATCTGTCAGATATTACGGTTTGCCATCGGATGCCTTATTCAACATATATTAAACGGATTCGTGCCATTAAGCAACATATCAGCCGGGGCGATATTTATGAGATGAATTTCTGTCAGGAATTTTTTTCAGAAAAAACAACAATATCACCTGCTTCAGTTTATTTATCTCTTCAGAAAGTTGCTCCTGCTCCGTTTTCAGCATACCTGGCGTTTAACAATTATTATTTAATAGGAGCAAGTCCTGAGCGATTCCTGTTAAAGTCAGGCAGGAAGGTTATCAGTCAGCCTATGAAAGGTACAATAAGGCGGGGGATTGATATTGCCGAGGATAAGTACATGCAGCAGCTACTCTATAGTGATCCGAAGGAAAGGGCTGAAAACATTATGATTGTTGACCTTATGCGTAATGATTTATCCAGAACTGCAGTAAAAGGAAGTGTCCGGGTAGATGAATTGTGCGGCGTATATACATTTAATCATTGGCATCAACTGGTATCTACTGTTTCTTCTGAGGTCAGTAATGATTGTAACCCGTTGGATATTGTACTCAGTGCCTTTCCTATGGGCTCAATGACAGGAGCACCTAAAGTAATGGCTATGCAATTGATTGAAGAATATGAAATAACGAGGCGGGGATTATTTTCGGGTGCACTGGGTTATTTTTCTCCCTCCGGAGATTTTGATTTCAATGTGGTAATCCGAACTATTTTATATAACCATAAAAATAAGTATCTTTCCTTTCAGACAGGTGGTGCCATAACAGCTTTATCTGACCCTGAAAAGGAATATAATGAATGCCTTTTAAAAGCAAAAGGCATAATAAATGCGCTTCATGGAATTTGATATTAATAAAATATTATTGAATTTCAGGCAATTTCTGAAAGAAGAATGCGGTTGTAACGGAAATGAGTTTTTTCTTCTTGCTGTAAGTGGAGGAATTGATTCAATGGTTATGCTCGACCTTTTTCACCGGGAAAAATTGAATTATGCCCTGTTGCATTGTAATTTTCAGCTAAGAAGCGACGAATCAGACGGTGATGAAGAATTTGTAAGATTTATTGCAAAGCAAAAAGGTGTGAAATTATATGTTAAGAAATTTGATACGAAAAAATATGCTGAAGATCAGGGAATATCCATACAAATGGCTGCACGTGATTTGCGTTACAAATGGTTTCATGAGGAAGCTGTCAGACTCAAGGCAGATGTTATTGCTACTGCTCACCAGAAAGATGATGCGGTTGAGACTTTTTTTATAAACCTTTCACGGGGCACAGGCATCAGTGGGTTGACAGGTATTCATGCAAGGACAGGCAACATCATCAGGCCGGTATTGTTTCTTTCAAGGCAGGAAATAAGCCTGTATGCCGAAAAAGAAAATATTAAATGGAGGGAAGATTCTTCAAATCCAACGGTTAAATACCTGCGAAACAAAATCCGGCATCTGATCATCCCTGAGGTAGATCGTGTGATTCCAGGATTTTCGGATGGTGTTTTCAGGACAATAAATCAGTTGAAAAGTACAAAATACCTGCTTGAAAAAGCAGCTTCAGATTTTATCAGCAGGGCTGTAAGATACATCGAAAACACTATACAGATTGACGCAGATGAAATAAAAAAAACCTCTCCTGCTGATGTAATTCTTTTTGAAGTACTTCAAAGGTATGGTTTTAATTACGATACGATCTGTCAGCTAATCCGGGCACTTGATGGCCAGCCCGGAAAAAGATTTTTTTCGGACTCTCATGAAATTACTGTTGACCGTTCGTTTATTATTATTCAACCGTTGCAATATTTAGATGAAAAGGCTTTTTTTATTCCTGAAGGCACTGCTGCAGTTGAATTTCCGGTTTGCCTTACTTTCAGGATTATTCAGCATAATGAAAACCATATCATTCCAAAAGATAATCATATTGCTTCATTTGATATGAGCAAACTGCAATTTCCTCTTATGATCAGAAAATGGAAAAGAGGCGATTATTTTTATCCTTTTGGCATGAAAGGACGAAAAAAACTGAGTGATTTTTTTACTGACCATAAAATACCGCTTCCTGAAAAGAAGAAAATATGGATTCTTCAGTCAGGTGCTGATATTATATGGATAATTGGCATGAGAACAGATGAAAGATATAAGGTCACACCATTAACAAAGACTATATTGCAGATTGATTATCAGACTTAAATTAATTAATGAAAAATGAATACAGAAAAGTTAACTGCCCAGGAAAAAGAATGGATAAAGCTACTTGAAAGTCAAACACCTGTTGATGTGCTTTCAGCCATACGTGAAATAAGGAATAAAGGCAGTATAAAAATGTTGCCTTATATGTTTAAGTTGCTGAATCCATCTGTTAATGAAATTATTCGTAAGAGCATAGTAATGGTAGTGAGTGAGATTAAAGTTCAGGCAGCAGCTCCGGTTATCGTTGAGGCCCTTGAAAATATGAATTTTGGCGAAGATTATACATCAATGGTGGCAGCCTGCTGGCAGTCGGGTATTGACTTCAGCAGCCATATACCAGCTTTTATAAAAATATTTGCTGAAGCTGATTATCAGACAGCTGTTGAAGCTTTTTCGGTAATTGAAGAGGCTATATTAAACGCCGGTACTGATATGAAAAACACATGCATACGATTGCTCGATGAAATGAATGATCGTATTACAGTCGAAAAATATCCTCTTTATAAAGAATTGATTAAAGTGGTTTCTGTTGAGGGTTAGTATATTCAAGGTACCATGAATTAACAAATATTCATTAAGAAAAACTAATAATCAAAGTCAAAATCATTTGAGAGCTGTCTGAGGTAGATGTCTTCAAGCAGCAATGCATCAGGTACAATCATGGAGACCGGAAATCCGGCTGAAAAATTGCTTCCGTATTGTGAATATGCGCCAAACAGCATGTTTGAAACATAAGTCTGATTACTCAGATAGATTTTTTTATTTAAATCATTAAGCGTTACCTCATTAAAAATAAATGGCCTTACAAGTTTTTCTTTTCCGGTGCTTAAGTCAATCTGATAAAAGCATAACGGACTGTAATTTGCTGATGGTATGAGTGGTTTTATTAAATAAGCGTACTCTAATCCTCTTTCTTCAGCTAAATCAACTAATTGTTGTTTAAGCTGGGCGTGATTATAGGTAACGGACGGACTGATTTTAACAATGCTTGGAGCATCGTCAAGAAAAAAGCCACCCATTCTGAAGCCGAATCTGTAATGGCCGTTTGACTGTGCCACTTTTGGTGTGGGAATTCTGTTACAAATCAGATTTTTTAAAATACCATTTTCAATAAGAATTATTTCATCTGGTGGGACAACTCCTTCAGCGTCAACAATAATATTTCCAATAAGTTTTACTCCGTTATATTCTTCAAGATGCGGATGAACAGAAACAGTAAGGTCTTTCGAAATAATTCTTTTTTCGAATTTTGATTCAATGGATTGTTTATCCCGTTGAAGCAGATTTTTTTTCATGCTGTAAACCAGTGGTTCACGTGATGCAAACAGTTTGTTGTCTCCTTCAAAAAGAGCCGATAAGAAAGCATAGGCAGATGCCTGTTTTGCAAGTAATACAGGGCCGTTATATTCTTCTGAGCTTTTTTCAATTTTTTTTAACTCCAATAAATAATTGCCCAGCTGCAATGCATCGTTTTTAATACTGTCAACTGAAGGCAATGCTGAAATCACGGGTGCAATGTATGTAATGTTTTCACTCAGTATTTCATCTTCATTGTCGCGTACACCAAGGGTTATGTTTAAAACGCTTAGATTAAGCGGAATCCTTACTTCTGAGCCTTCTGAATTTACCATATAGACAGTTGAAGTTATTGCAGTTAACGAAGCGACAGATTGTTCAATTCCTTTGTTGTTTCTGAATATTCCTGAAATTTCTTTTACTATATTTTCGGATTTCTTTTTATCCGATGTTTCATAAATTGATCCGGGTATGTTTATTTTAACTGGTTCTGCCCTGGTGTAATCAGGCAATTTATCAGTTAAGGTGTCTAAAGGGTATTCCTTTATTGCCTGCAGTTTATTTTTATAGTTTTTTACTGCTGAACGAAAAACATTATCAGTATTCCACCAGAATGCTTTTCGGATATCCCAGTAATCAGGTTCAATCGGACATCCGATCTGCACGCTGTATTCATTTTGCTGTTGATTTAAAGGATCTACAAAATTTTCATCATTACGTTCATAACTCCCCATCATAAGTCTGAGATACCAGTCACCTATATCCGATGCTGAAGACTCTGTCAGTGCTCCCATCATAGCCTGAGAACTGGTTAAAACCCCATTAAGCATACAATAGCTAATAAAGAAAGGTTTCCCTGTTTCCTTATCTTCAAGTCCGTTTAAACTGCGAATAAGTTCATCCCTCAAAGCAGAGATAAAAATACTGTCACGCATGGCTTGCGTTATTTCCTGTCCTTTCAGGGGGGTATAATTATTAAAATATACAAACAGCAGCCCTATTACAGTGAACAAATGTTTCAGCATATTTTTATACAATGTAATCATGTTTATTTTTCTTCAATGGGTGATTGTAAGGTTGGTAAAACCACTTTGGTTTCAGGTATTCGTTGTGTTTCAATTTTTTTTATCAGAAAGGCCGGACTTACAGTTGAAACCGGAATATTACCTGATTCGGCACCGCAAAAACCATTAAAAACTTCATATTTATCCCCTGAGGCTATTATTTCAGAAAATACTGTCAGCGGAGTACCAATAAAAGTAACCCCTCTGACAAGTTCATCAGGCCTGCCGTCAACATACACACGGTAAACAATAGTGGGAATGATATTAAAAACCTGTGGTGAAAATAAGTCAGTGGTGGTGAATCCGCCAAATACTTCTTTTATATAATAACCATAAGCTTTTCCCTGTTTTTTGCATTCTTTTATCAATATTTTACGCATAACCGCATCACTAACACTATTTTTTGTTTTGATAATAAGATTGGATTGTCTGCTGAAAGGTGCAGCACCAACCTGTGCACGTCCATGACCGTTTGACTGCATCTGTCCTTTTACCGGAACCCTCGACATTAAATAATTTTTAAGTATGCCGTTCTCAATAATAATCACAGGCTTAGCAGCAACTCCCTCATCATCGTATTGATAACTTCCAAAAAGTGGAATACCGTTGTATTCTTTTATAGTTGGATCAGAAATTATAGAAATATCCTCATTGATTATCTTTTTGCCGATTTTATCCTTAAAAGTCTGGTTATCATAAGCATTATTCAGTCTTTGTCCTTCTATGCGATGTCCGAAAATTTCGTGAAAGAATACACCGGCTGCTTCGGGTGATAAAATTGCAGGCCCTGCATAAGGATCAACAGGTGGGGCATTTTTCAGATCTTTTAATATTTGCTTGATTTGTTGTACTTTATTCTGAAGATTTTCAGCAGAGGGCAAGGCTGATATGCTCTGGCCAATATATGATTTTACCAGCGGAGCCACATTTCCGTTTTGCGTTTTTACGGCAAATACAAGTTGTATCTGACACTGAGGCCTGTTTTGTGTGATACGTGATCCTTCAGTATTGAGATAATATATTCTTTCTTCCATAACAAGCATGGCTACCTCACTATTAACAATATCATTGTCAGATGAGATTTCCATGGCAATATTTTTCAGAATGTTCTTCCATTCATTGAATGATTTTTCATCCAACTGTGGTTCAGCCGGTGGTTCATAATAAACAGAGGCTTTTTCCCGGGAAAAAGCAGGTATGGCTTCTTTATTTTCCTGCGAATTATCCTTTTTTAATAAAGTTTTGTATTGTTGCAGCGTGAATTTATAGGTGATCTCAAAGCTTTGTTCAAGTAATTTATAAATTGATAATGAGTCATTTTCCAGAGGCATTTTATCAGTATAAACAGAACTGCGCAGATTCATGCTTTCTTTGCTGCCATCAGTTGTAGTATTGTCTTTTTCATAACTGCCTATTCTCATCCGGGTGGTTACCAGCCGGTTATGTGAATGCTGTTGTGCAGTTAAAATACCAAATGAATATCGCAGCAGATGAGATTTAATCTCATGAACCCGAATATCAATAAAATAAGGTGGTTGCTCCTTTGTGCTATATTCTTTTTCAAGATTCGTAAGTGCTTTATCAAGTAACAGCATTAATGAATCCTGGCCAGATACTCTTGCATTAGTTATTATTATAACTATCAGAATACAAAATAATTTATAAATTTTTTGCATGTTTTTATCAACCTTTCCTTGAAATCTAAACTGTTTTAAATAGTTGATAAAGCTAATAAAGATTTTTAAAAACAATGCAATAATTTTAAACCCAAGTGCTATGAATTTTTTAATTCATCGTACCCGGGTTAAATATCAATCTTTCAGGGTATAACAGAATTTAATGTGTTACTATTGCTGAAACAGCCTGAATAAGATCCTCTTTTAAATCATCAATATGCTCAGTTCCGACAGACAAGCGCAATTGCCCCGGAATTACACCTGTAAGCCTTTGTTCTTCAGGTGATAATTGTTCATGGGTAGTTGAACTGGGATGTATGATAAGTGTTTTTGAATCACCCACATTGGCCAGATGACTGATTAGTTTAACATTGTTCACCAGTTTGTCAGCTGCTTCTTTGCCACCTTTGATGTTAAACGTAAGCACACCCCCATATCCTCTTTTAAGGTATTTTTTTGCCAGCGTATGATAAGGGCTGCTTTTAAGGCCCGGATAATTTACTTCTTCAACCCAAGGTTGTTTTTCAAGCCAGTCTGCCAGTTCAAGTGCATTTTGTGCTATGCGTTCGAGCCTGAGGGAAAGCGTCTCGAGCCCCTGCAATAATAAAAAAGCATTAAAAGGGCTCAATGCAGGTCCGTAATCACGCAATCCTTCCACACGTGTACGGATAATAAATGCTATATTCCCAAACTGACTGCCTTCGCCAAAGACATCCCAGAATTTCAACCCGTGATATCCCTCTGAAGGTTCAGTAAATTGAGGAAATTTACCATTGCCCCAGTTGAAGTTGCCTGCATCAACAATAACACCGCCAATGCTTGTCCCATGCCCGCCAATCCATTTGGTGGCCGATTCAACAACAATATTGGCTCCGTGTTCAATAGGCCTGAAATAATATCCCGCACCACCAAATGTATTATCTACAATAAGCGGAATATTATTCTTTTCAGCAATTTCAGCAATTGCATCAAAATCAGGTATGTTAAAGCGCGGATTTCCTATAGTTTCAATATATAACGCTTTGGTTTTTTTGTCAATAAGTTTTTCAAATGATTCAGGATTATCGCCTTCAACAAATTTTACCTGTATTCCAAGCCTTTTAAACTGTACTTTAAACTGATTATAGGTGCCTCCGTATAAATAAGAGGTTGACACAAAGTTGTCACCGCTTTCAAGAAGGTTTGTAATCGCCAGAAACTGAGCTGCTTGTCCCGACGATGTCGCCAGTGCAGCTACGCCACCTTCCAGCGCTGCAATTCGTTTCTCAAATACGTCGGTGGTGGGATTCATAATGCGGGTGTAGATGTTTCCAAACTCTTTCAAGCCAAATAAACGGGCTGCATGCTCAGAATCATTAAACAAATAAGATGTTGTCTGGTAAATAGGGACTGCTCTTGAATTTGTTACAGGATCAACCTGCTGGCCTGCATGTAACTGCAGTGTTTCAAATCTGTATTTTTCTGACATATTGTTGGTTATTAATGGTTATTTACTATGATTGGGTAAAGATAAATGAAAATAGAAAATGCTCATGTTTCCATAATAAATGCTAATTGGAACATACCGTGATACTGAAGATTCTTTATGCAAAGGAAAAATCTGAAATTGCAATCAGAGCGGACAACATTACATGCAACAACAGTAACACAAACCATAAGCATATTGATATTGCCTCATAACAATATCCAGGCTTTGAGTAATATAAGCTTTGGGTTGTGGCACTGTTAACATCTTATAAATGTTTTAAAACAAAATTAGATAAAAAAATCTTAATATCCTATATTTATATAAAAATTTTAATATTTCGACATATTGTAACCAACCTCGACCT
>CAZBCB010000063.1:0-10686 GCA_964489905.1 uncultured Bacteroidales bacterium | reverse complement strand
AGGATATTTGTTCAGATAGCTTTTTTTATAGCACTGATAAGCTTTTCAGGTTGTTCGAAGGATAAAGACCTGAATTTTTTTTCTGTAAAACAGGATGTGGAATTTGGTGCACAGCTTGACTCGGCAGTGCGTGCCAAACCTGATGAATTTCCTATTCTGAAGCAATCAGAATATCCTGCTGTCTATCAATACTTACAGGATATGCTGGATGATATTCTTAATTCTCCTGAAATTCTTTACAAAAAGGAATTCAAATGGCAGATTACGGTTATTAACAGCGATGTAGTTAATGCGTTTGCAGCACCGGGCGGATATCTCTATTTTTATACCGGGCTGATAAAATATCTTGACAAAGGCTCACAACTTGCAGGGATAATGGCACACGAAGTGGCACATGCCGACCGCAGGCATTCAACTGAGGCCATGACAAAACAGTATGGGTTTTCTGTCCTGCTTTCTATATTGCTAGGCGAAAAACCTTCACAACTTGAACAATTGCTTGCAAGCCTTGCTCTTAATGGTACAATACTTGCCTATAGCCGTAAAAATGAAAATGAAGCTGACAAATATGCTGTTTATTATACAGCTGATTCAAAATATTATAACCCGCTCGGCGTGGCAGGTTTTTTTGAAAAATTAAACAATGAAGGCGGAGGTAACGGGGTTCCTGAATTTTTAAGTACGCATCCCAGTGATGAGCACCGCCTCGAAAACATCAACGCAACATGGAATGATCTGAAAGCAAGCCGCCCTGATTTATCAAACGTTGAGTGGAGTGATCTGGTTTCTGAACATAGCGCCATAAAAGCTTCATTGCCTTAATGGCTTTGATTTAATAATTCCAGAGCATTTTTTATTTTTTCGTTCATTGGTTTGCTTCCATCTATCCAGTGTATTATAGTGCCTTCACGTTCCATTTTTCTGAACCATGTCATTTGCCGCTTGGCAAACTGGTGAATGGCTGTATTCAGCTGTGAAAACATTTGTTCATAGGTTAGTTTGCCTTTAAGATAAAGTGTTATATATTTATATTCAAGCCCGTAATAAATAAGACTTTCGGGTGTAATGCCGTTTTTCAACAGACCTTCAACCTCTTCAATCATCCCCGATGCAAGGCGGGCATGCAGCCTTTCGGTTATGCGCTGGCGTTCGGTGTTACGGTCGAAACGTATACCAAGGCAAAGGTTTTTGATATCAGGGAACTTAATTTCAGCCTCAGGATGCCTGCGGTAGTATGTTTCAATTTCTATTGCTCTTATGGCATGCTCCTTTGTATCAATATCCGTATCGTTATGCAGTTTTTTCATTGATGCCAGTATTTTTGCAAGCTCTTCAAGAGTCATTTCCGACAATTGTTTCCTTAGTTTTTCATTGGGCGGTACGGGTACTAGTTTATAACCTTTAATAACGGCATCAATATAAAGCCCTGTTCCGCCGCACAAAACCGGAAACCTGTTTTTTGCTTCAATCTGCCTGAAAGCTTTTATAAAGTCCTGCTGGAATTCAAATACATTGTACTTATATCCCGGCTCAACAATATCAATCAGGTGATAAGGGATTGGCTTATTATTTACAATATAATCATTATAGTCTTTGCCTGTGCCAAGATTCATTTTGCGGTACACCTGCCGTGAATCAGCGCTTATAATTTCTCCGTTGATATGGTATGCCAGGTGGGCAGCGAAGGCTGTTTTGTTACCTGCGGTAGGCCCCAACACAGTAATCAGGTTATATTTTTTCTTCATTTTTTTCTACCATAAAAATTCTTTATACTTCCATATTATGGTTGTCATTTCGGATGATTAAGTCTTTTATTTTTATATTTCATCCTGAGCCCAAAGTTATCCGATTTGATATTCCCAAAATTAAGCATTGCTTTTCAATAAAAATAGCCTTACTTTGCCTTTCAAAATATGAGAGCATGGCAGAAGTAAATATCCGAAACAAAAAAGCCTGGCATGATTATGAGTTTATTGAACGTTTTACAGCCGGGATACAGCTTACGGGTACTGAAATTAAATCAATCCGTGCAGGTAAGGTAAGTCTGGTTGATGCTTATTGTTATTTCAGGGATGAGGAATTGTATATAAAAGGTATGCATATTGCTGAATATGATTTTGGCAATATTTTTAATCACGACCCCAAACGTGACAGAAAGTTGTTGCTAACGCGGAGGGAATTGAAGCGCCTTGCAAAGAATGTAAAGGAAAAGGGCCTTACAATTATTGCATTACGTGTTTTTATTGCCGAAAACGGCTATGCCAAGCTTGAAATTGCACTGGCACGTGGCAAAAAAGAATATGATAAACGAGAAGATTTGAAGAAAAAAGACTCACAACGTCAGCTCGAAAGGCTGATGAAACGATAACTCAGGGGTGTTTACCAAATAGTACTTTATTTTATTCCGAAATATCCTGCAATCATACTTATGCCGAAAATCATGGCCTCATTATAGCCACGGTCTTCGAATGAAAAATCAATAAGTTTAATCCCTACACCCCAATAGGCTATTGACGTGAGCAATCCTATGATGCAGCTGAAAAGGACAAGCCTGAGTGTTATTTTTCCTTTTCCTTTCAGTCTTTTTCCTATTCCGCCTATAATTCCTCCAGATATGGCCAATATGAGAAAAAGCCATGGAAAAACAGCACGGATGGAAATGTTGTTACTCCGGTAAGCAGATTGTATTGCCATAAGTTTAATATTACCCACACCCTCTGAACGCAAAAAGAAAGGTACAGGCCGGTTATCTGAAAGGGTCAGGGTTGAGGGTTGTATCTCTCCATAGTCCGATTGAATTGCAACCGATACGGGTTTGTATGATGTAATTCCTTTTAATGCTATAAATACAGGGATCTTCTGAAGACCCAAACCCTGAATTGAGTTGCGGGCACATGAGAGGATTATTGCAGGTTCAACAGGTAAATATTTTTTATAACCACCGGGGTTAGAAATAGTTAACAATTTGATTTCCAGCGAATCGACAGGATTTTTGGAAAGAATATATACATCGTACGGAGGCCAGTTTATTTGATTGATCTGTATAGGTATAGATTCCATTCCATAGGAAACCACAATTTCTTCAGGTACTGACAAGGTTTTTTGCACCGGAGGATTATTGGAAGTATAAGCGGGTTCTATTGCCATAAAACGAATGCCTCCTTCGAATAATTCTTTATCAATACTTAACCTCAGGGGTGATAAGTCAATAAACAGAATATTATATGAAATCTGATTGTTTGTTTCGGCTTCCCTTGCATAATGTAATTCAGGTAATATAAAAACCTTAGCAGCAGCTGATATATCCCGCATAGCAGGCATTTGATTCCTGTCAAGCCGCATGATATTATTGCCAATAACGGCAGTTGCTTTTTGTTCTTCAGGCCCAAGACGGAATGCTCCGGGTACTGATATTCTTTCAGACCGGTTCTGATTTATGCCGGTTATTCTGAAAGTAACAGGTCGCTGCAAAACCTGAGGATTAATCAAATGATTGGAACTATCAGGTTGTGCAAAAAGAGGGATAGTACAACAAATTAATATTACAAGACTTACGGTTGTTTTCATAGGGTTAATATTTTAGATTTCTGAGACCCGGTTGAATCCACTATAATAGCATTTTACAGGCTCATTTGTATAATTGTCAGGCCATCAGCCCGTTTTATAATATTTTGTCTGGTATTTGGTTTTAGTTGAATTTATTAAATTAATTATTGCCTTGATTACGGGTATTTATAATAAAATTAACATAATTCAGATAAAAATGCAAATAATGTATTATTTATATCACCTGAGGGTTAAAGAAAAACAATTAAAGAGACGGATAGCGGTTTTATTATGTTTAATTCAAATAGCATAAATAAACAGGACTTTTACCGTTATTTTTTCTTTGTTCACCGATTAGTGGTTTATCCAGCTAAGTTAACATATAGATTTGCATCAGATTTCAGGTTCATTGATAAATTTTAACATATTTTTATAGTTTTTTTAATTCTGAACTAAAAAAACAAATTATATTTGCGCCCTGAAAAAACTTTTTTAATATGACTTCAGAGGAAAGGATCAGAAGGCAGAAAGAATTGGTTGAAGCCTTAGGAAGGCTTTATGACAAAAAGGGTTTTCAACCGGTTGCCGGTCGTATTCTTGGTTTACTTTTAGTAATGGATAAGGAACAATATACATTTGATGAAATTGTGGAAGAATTGCAGATTAGTAAAAGTTCGGCCAGCAATGCGTTGCGTATGCTCGAAGTGGCAAATATTATTGAATATTATACTTTACCGGGTGAGCGGAAACGCTATTTTCAGATTAAAAAGCCCGATAAATTTGCGTTAATTGATGAGCATAAAACCAATCTGGAATCTTCGCGCAAGTTTTTTCAGGATGCATGGGAGCTGAAGGCAAATAAGAATTCGGAAAACGCCATACTTCTTCAGAACCTTATAAAAATGCTGAATTTTTTTCTTGAAAAATTCGAGGAGTTGAAAAAAGAATATCTGGCAAAGAATTAATAGTTCTTTTAGTTATAAAATAAATAAACAAAATTTAATTAGTAATCACATTATGAAAGTGAAGGGGATTTTTATTGGATTGTTTTTATTGCTGCCTGCAGGTATGATGATTGCACAACAGGAGCAGCAGTCGTACAGGTTGACACTCAAACAGGCCTGTGAATATGCTTTACAGCATAATAAAAGCTTATTGAATGCAAGAGATCAGGCTTTATCATCGAAGGAGAAAATCAGGGAATCTATTGCACAGGGTTTCCCTCAGGTTACAAGCAGTCTTGATTACATGACATATTTTAATTACGAGATGAATTTCAGCTTTGGAGGAGGAGGAGAGGGTATCGACTTTAATAATCCGCTTTTTGACGAAGGCGACAGGGCAGTCCTTGGCACCATTGGCAGTATGTTTGGTTCGTCAGAACCTATTGTCATGAAAGACCAGCTGACCGGTAACATTAAAGTATCTCAGCTTCTTTTCAGCGGTCAGTATATTGCCGGCGTAAAAGCTGCTAAAATTGCCAGGCAGCTGGCTGAGCAAAATGTGGTGGCAAGTGAATTTGATGTTAAAGAAAATGTCACCAACACTTATTTTCTGATTCTGACTACTGAGCAAACCTTAAGAATTATTGGTGAAAATCTTAATAACCTGAATACAATTCAGCAGCATACGGCAAACATGTATAAAGCTGGCATAGCCGAGGAGACGGATGTAGATCAGTTAAAAATAACCGTAAGCCAGCTGAAAAATTCGCAAAAAGCTCTTGAAAGAATGAATCAGCTTAATTATAACATACTGAAATTTCAGCTTGGATTGCCTCCTGATGCTGATGTTTCGCTGGCCGATGACCTCACAAGGGTGATGGAACTGGCCGGAGCCGGAGAAGAGGTAAGCGCAGACCATGATATTACAGCTAATATTAATTATATGATGATGGAATCTCAGGTTCAGCTTAACAGGAAACTGCTCAGCCTCCAGAATATGTCATATACTCCCACACTGGCAGCATTTTACAATTATACTGAGAAATTTATTACCACCGCGTTTGACTTAAACCCTAACCATCTTGCAGGTTTTACCATGTCGTTGCCGATTTTTACCGGAGGAATGAGACGGGCTCAGGTGGCACAGGCAAGGATAAACCTTGAGATTGCCGAACGAAACCGCGATATGGTAAAAGATCAGCTTGAACTGCAGCAGAATCAGCTGCTTTATAATTATCAGAACGCCCTTGAAAATTATAATACCCAAAAAGAGAATGTTGCCATTGCAGAACGGGTATACAAAAGCATACAAAATAAATACCAGCAGGGTGTGGCTTCAAGTCTCGATCTGACACAGGCAAACAGTAATTTTCTGAATGCCGAAAATAATTACATATCAGCTATGCATACATTGTTGCAGGCAAAAATATCCCTTGATAAATTATATAATAAACTATAAAAACGATTTTAATAATAAAAATGAAGATAATGAAAAGGCTATCGATTGTTTTAATTGTAGTTGCACTGGCTTTTACTGCGTGCAAAAAAGAGGTAAATCAGAAAGAATCAGTATCTGTTGCTGATACTACTGTCTATCTTGTGAAGACTTTGGAATTAAAGAAAGAAAAGGTTGCCCGGAAAATTGAGTACACAGCAAACCTGCTGGCTTTTGAGGAAATTCATTATGCTCCTGCTTCGCCCGGGCGTATTGAAGAAATTAATGTTGAAGTTGGAAGCAGAGTCAGAAAAGGAGATGTAATTGCCCGTATGGAAAGGACACAGCTTATACAGGCTACCGAACAACTTCAGAATGCCCGTTCAACTTTTGAACGTATGGATACATTGTATAAGCTGAAAAGTATATCGCAGCAGCAATATGAGGCCGCTAAAACACAGTATGAAGTTATTAAGTCGAATGTTGATTTTCTCATGCGTAACACAACCCTGGTATCTCCGATAAACGGCATAGTAACAGGCAAATATTTCGAAAGCGGGGAATTATACTCCGGAGCTCCGAATACTGCTGCAGGTAAAGCAGCTATTGTAACGCTCATGCAGATAAATCCCCTCAAAGCAAGGATAAATGTATCGGAACAATATTTCCCTCTTCTCAAAAAAGGAATGAAAGCAAATGTCAGGGTTGATATATTCCCCAAAAGGGAATTCCGCGGCGAAGTTTTCAGGGTTTATCCGACAGTAAGCCCCGATACCCGTACGTTTCCCGTTGAGATTGAAATCAGTAATGCTGATGAGACTTTGCGCCCGGGCATGTTTGCCAGGGTGTACCTTGATCTGGGTGAAGCAGATGCCCTTGTTGTACCTGCACTGGCTGTCATCAAACAGGAAGGAACAAACGATCGTTATGTATTTATTGCAAATGACGGGCATAAGGCACGCAGAATCAGAGTTAATGTAGGCGACAGATATGATGATATGGTTGAGATTATTTCAGACGAGATAAAGGAAGGTGACCAGATTATTATTTCAGGTCAGGATAAACTAATGGACAATTCAAGCATAAAGGTTGTCCGGTGATTTTTGAATGTGATATTTATTAACAGCAAATAAACAAAAAAGATATGAGTATTTACGGAAGCTCGGTTAAGAACCCCGTTACAACTATAATGGTGTTTGTTGCCATAGTTGTTTTTGGTATATATTCACTGATTAAATTACCCATTGATTTTTACCCCGAGATGGAGTTTCCGGCCATAATGGTTTTTACAAGCTATTATGGTGCCAACGCAGCCGATGTTGAAAGGAACGTTTCGGAAGTGCTGGAAGGCGGATTTAATACAGTAAGCAACATAAAGCAGGTTTATTCGACATCAAGGGATAACGTATCCATTGTAACATTGGAATTTGAATACGGGACAGACCTTGACGGGGCAGCCAACGATGTGAGGGATGCCTTGTCAATGTATTCCTCCTATCTTCCTGAAGATGCTGAAGATCCCATAATATTTAAGTTCAGCACAAACATGATGCCTATTCTCTTTTTTGCAGTTACTGCCGAAGAAAGTTATGCAGGCATCGAAAACCAGCTGAAGGAAAAAATCGTCAATCCGCTTAACCGCATTGAAGGGATTGGCAACATAAGCCTTATTGGTGTGCCCAAACGTGAGATAAGCGTTAATATTGATCCGAGGAGAATGGAAGCATACAATCTGACAGTAGAGCAGATTGGTGCAGTCATCCGTTCAGAAAATCTGAATATGCCTTCGGGTAACCTCGATATGGGTGCAATGAGTTATCCGTTGCGCATACAGGGAGAATTTGAGGAAAGTGACCAGATAAAAAACATAGTGATTGGTAATTATCAGGGCAGAACCATACGGTTAAAAGATGTAGCTACCGTGAGCGATTCCATCAAGAAAATGAACATTGATGAAAAGATTAACGGTAAACCTGGTATAAGGATGCTCATTCAGAAACAATCAGGTGCTAACACGGTTAAAATTGCCCGGAAGGTTAAAAAACAACTGGCTCAGCTTGAAAAAACCTTACCGGCCGATGTAAAAATAATGACCATTTTTGATACAAGTGATTTTATCACCCATTCAATTAATAACCTGTCGGAAACGCTGTTGTTTGCCTTTTTATTTGTCGTACTGGTAATATTGTTTTTCCTTGGCAGGTGGAGGGCCACAATTATTATTGTCCTCACCATACCGGTGTCACTGATTGCAGCATTTATTTACCTTAATGTTTCGCACAACACAATAAACATCATTTCATTATCTGCCCTTTCTATTGCAATTGGTATGGTGGTTGACGACGCCATTGTAGTGCTGGAAAATATATCCAAACATATTGAACGCGGAAGTACGCCTCGTGAAGCCTCAATTTATGCCACCAACGAGGTGTGGCTTGCTGTTATTGCCACCACACTTACTGTAGTGGCTGTGTTCTTCCCAATGACCATGGTTTCGGGAATGACAGGTGTTATGTTTCACCAGCTGGGCTGGATTGTTACCATTACTATTTCAGCTTCTACCCTGGCAGCCATTAGTCTTACCCCAATGCTAAGTTCAAAACTGCTGGTTTTGCAATCAAAAAGAAAGAAACCGGGGCGGTTCAGCCATGAAAGAATTATTTTGCCATGGCTTAACAAACTTGATGAATTCTATGCTAAAACACTTAACTGGAGCTTGCATCACAGGAAGACTGTTATTTTCAGCGCCACTGTTATCATTATTGTATCTGTTTTTCTTGCGGCAATGTTTATAAAAGCTGAATTCATTCCGCAGACTGACGAGGGACAGATTTCCGCAGAAATTGAGTTGCAGGCCGGAATAAGAGTAGATGAGACCGTTAAAATTGCCCGTAAAATAGATGCTTTTATTGAAAAGGAAATACCTGAAAAAACATTGGTTTCCACTTCTGCCGGATCAGATGATGAAGCCGGGTTTACAGCTTTATTTCAGAAATCAGGCACAAATATAATTAATGTTACCATGGCTCTTGTAACAGCATCGGAAAGGGAACGCTCTGATGTGGAAATAGCCGAAAAACTGCGCAGCTATCTGGCCACCTTCCCTGAAATAGTAAAATACAACGTTACTACGGGCGACGGTGGAATGGCGATGGCAAGCAACACGGTAGATGTTGAAATTTACGGCTATGATATCAATAAAACTACAGCTCTGGCAAATGAAATGGCAGAAAGAGTAAAGAAAATTCCGGGAGCACGCAATGTTTCCATCAGCCGTGAAAAGTCGAAACCCGAACTGAGAATTGTTCTTGACAGGGATAAAATGTCAGCTAACGGATTGAATACAGCAACGGTTTCCACACTTGTGCGCAACAGGGTAGTCGGGCTTACTTCATCTCAGTTCCGCGAGTCGGGAAATGAATATGACATTGTTGTAAGATTTGATGAAGACTTTAGAAATTCAATAACTGATATTGAAAATATAGCCATACCAACAGCCACAGGTTTTGTAAGACTTTCTGAAATCGGGAAGATTGAAGAGCATTGGTCACCTCCCAATATTGAAAGAAAAAGACGTGAAAGAATTGTAACCGTGTCAACAACTCCCTATAAAGTACCCATGGGAGAAATGGCTAAAAGAATAAAAGCTGCCATTGCCGATGTGAATATTCCTGAAGGACTAATGGTTCAGGTCGGCGGTTCTTACGAAGACCTTACCGAATCATTTGCCGACCTTGGCATGCTGCTTCTGGTAAGCCTTATTCTGGTATATATTGTAATGGCTTCGCAGTTTGAATCACTTAAAATGCCTTTGATCATCATGCTATCGATTCCCTTTTCATTTACCGGCGTTATTCTTGCCCTGCTTATCACCAATACAGCACTGAGCATCATAGCTGCACTCGGAGCTGTTATGCTCGTTGGGATAGTGGTAAAAAATGCTATAGTATTGGTTGACTTTACCAATCTGATGCGCGACAGGGATTATGAGCTTGATGAAGCTATTATGCGTGCCGGAAGGTCACGATTGCGTCCTGTATTAATGACCACAATTACAACTATCCTGGGTATGTTACCTCTTGCCCTCAGCACGGGCGAAGGCTCTGAAGTATGGAGGCCTATGGGTATCTCGGTCATTGGCGGATTAACATTCTCAACCATTGTAACACTGATTATTGTGCCTGTGGTTTACAGGATTGTTGTCAGAAGAGCTGAAAGACGTCAGCAAAGAGAAACAGAAGAACTTGAATTTATGGAAGCCTAATATTATTAAAACTATGAAAGCAGTAATGATTATATACAATCAGGCATTAACCGAAAAGGTTGAATATATGCTTGAAAAACTCAACATCAGAGGTTTCACACGCTGGCCTGAGGTAATGGGAACCGGTACCAATGACGGCGAACCCCGAATGGGAACGCACACATGGCCAGAAATCAACTCAGCAACAGTAACTATTGTTAATGATGATTTGGTTGATATTATACTGGATAAAGTTAAAAAACTTGATGCCATTAACCATGAAGTGGGAATCCGCGCATTTGTGTGGAATATTGAAAAAACTGTTTAGTACTTTCAGATATCACAGACGTTGATAGCATTATTTTCTGGTATCATTGATAGCGTTTTATTTTGCTATTCTATTGTTTGTGAAGATATTATAAAAAATCAGGGTGTAAGCCCTGATTTTTTTTCAGATTTTTAATTAACCCGGATTTGTCATTAGGAGCGAAGCGAACTAATGACTTAACCGGGTTTAA
>CAZBCB010000062.1:0-10715 GCA_964489905.1 uncultured Bacteroidales bacterium | reverse complement strand
AAAAAAATAAATATTAAAAAAATAGGGATATTAAATAAAATTATATATTTTTACCGGGTCAATTTATTATTAATTTAAAATGTATTGGGTTATGAAAAATTTCAACTTTATGACTGGTGCTTTAATCATTATTTTCGCCGGTCTTTCTCAATCGTCATTTTCTCAGGATGAGGAAAATGCGTCCAGATTTTCAGCCGGTGCCGATTTATACAGCAATTACATCTGGCGTGGGACAAAATTTGGTACCGGCCCTGCTTTTCAGCCTTCGGTGAAATATACAGTTAATGGTTTTACTGCCGGTGTATGGGGCTCATTCGATGCTGGCGGTTATGCTGAATCTGACCTTTATGTGTCCTACACCATGCCGTTTGGATTAAGTCTGGGTATTACTGATTATTATTATCCGGGGCTTGATTATTTTGATTATTCTGATTCCACCGGCAGTCATGCTTTTGAAATCAATGCCGGATTTAGCATTTCAGGGCTGAACCTGAGTGCAAACTACATTATCAATGAGGCGGGAGGTGCAGCTTCTGCTGGTGGTGATATGTATTTTCAGGCAGGCTATCAGTTTAAATATTTCAATATAGGGATTGGTGCCGGAAACGGATGGCATACTTCTGACGGTAAATTCAATATTTGCCTTTTAACCCTTGGAACGGGCAAGACCATTCAAATTACAGATAAATTTTCCATACCTGTAAGTGGTCAGATCATTCTTAATCCCGAACGTGAGCAGTTTTTTGTAGTGGTCGGGTTTTCATTGTAAAACGCACGGCTTTTATCAGTCAATTTATAATTTATTAAAAAACATAATTATGAAAAAGGTTGAAGCTATAATCAGAAAAACAAAGTTCGAGGAAGTAAGGGACGAACTTCATAAGGTAGGCATTGACTTTCTTACTTTCTGGAATGCGAGGGGTGTCGGACAGGCAACTGAAGAAAGAATATACAGGGGCATTAAATATGATACAAGCACAATTGAACGAATATACATCACTTTCTTCTGCAATGATGAATTTGTTGATCCAGCCATTGATGTGATTATGAAAACAGCAAAAACAGGGGATAAAGGCGATGGAAGAATATTTGTCATGGAGATAACCGATGCTTACCGGATAAGGACCGGCGAAAAAGGCAGTAAGGCCTTTGGTACATTAGAATAAATAATCTATTAACCTCTAAAATAATAACTTATGGAAGAAATAGGACTAAATATATCAATAAACAATATCTGGGTGCTGATAACTGCTTTTCTGGTGATGTTCATGCAGCCAGGGTTTGCTCTTGTGGAAGCTGGTTTTACACGTTCAAAAAATACAGGTAACATATTAATGAAAAACCTGCTGGATTTCTGTATTGGTTCACTGGCATTCTGGTTTGTGGGTTATTCGTTGATGTATGGTGATTCAATAGCCGGTTTAATCGGGAATCCTGCAAGTAAGTTTTCTTTTACAGACAGTGGATTTGCAAATTATGCCAATTATACTGATCTTATATTTCAGACTGTTTTTGCGGCTACTGCAGCAACTATTGTATCAGGCGCTATGGCAGAACGTACAAAATTCAATGCCTATCTGATATACAGTCTGTTTGTCAGTCTGGTTATTTATCCTGTCTCGGGTCACTGGAAATGGGGTGGTGGATGGCTCAATGATCTTGGATTTCATGATTTTGCCGGTTCAACCATTGTGCATTCTGTCGGTGGCTGGATTGCACTGACAGGTGCGGCTATTCTTGGTCCTCGCGTTGGTAAATATGTTAATGGTAAAGCACGTGCAATACCTGGCCATAGCCTTGCTCTTGCTACTCTCGGAGTCTTTATTTTATGGTTTGGCTGGTTTGGATTCAATCCGGGTTCTGAGCTTGCAGCAACAGGAGCAAGTACTGTTAACATTGGCCGTATTGCCGTTACTACAAATCTAGCTGCTTCGGCAGGCGCAATTACGGCTATGCTGGTTGCCTGGGCACGTTATAGACGTCCTACCGTATCATCTGCTCTAAATGGAGCGCTGGCAGGTCTTGTTGCCATCACAGCAGGCTGTGATGCAGTGTCTCCGGCAGGTGCTGTACTTATCGGGGTAATCGCAGGCGTAGTACTGGTTTTCAGTGTTGAATTCATTGATACTGTTATTAAAATTGATGATCCTGTAGGTGCTATATCTGTCCATGGTGTTTGCGGAGCGCTGGGAACGCTGTTGGTGGGAATATTTTCAACTGAACAGGGCCTTTTATATACAGGTAGTCTCAAACTTTTAGGTATTCAGGCAATAGGGGTTCTGGCAGTAGCAGCCTGGGCATTAAGCACAGGTTTTATCTTGTTTAAAATTCTGAAAGCGACAAACGGTCTGAGGGTATCACGAAGAATAGAAGAGGAAGGTCTTGATGTTTATGAACACGGAGAAATTGCTTACAATAATTAAACTCAGATTTGTCATCAGGAGCGAAGCGAACTAATGACTTAACTCAGGTACGATGAATTTATAAATTTATCGTACCTGGGTTAAAATTTTAAAGTTTCATGAAAAAATGAAGAGGCTCATTGTCTGAGCCTCTTTTTATATGCACAGAAATGTGTAAATCAAGCTCAGGGCTTTGGATAGCCTTCCAGTACTTTCAGGTTTTCGGCAATAATTTCATCAGGCAATTCATAATTCTGCAGTTGCCCTGAAAAGTATTTATCGTATCCTACGAGGTCCATCAATCCATGACCCGAAAAGTTAAACAGAATCACTTTTTCTTTACCCTCATCTTTTGCCTTTTTTGCTTCGCGAATAGCTGCTGCAATGGCATGTGTTGTTTCAGGAGCAGGAATAATTCCTTCTGTTTTTGAAAACAGTATTCCTGCTTCATAACATTCGAGCTGATGAAGCGCCAGTGGGGATAATAAACCCTCTTTTGCGGCTTTGCTCACCAGGGGAGCCATACCATGATAGCGCAACCCGCCGGCATGAATAGGTGCAGGAATAAAATTATGACCTAATGAATACATGGCAACCAGTGGTGTCATTTTGGCTGTATCCCCATGATCATAAACATAGGGGCCTTTTGTTAACGTGGGGCATGAAGCAGGTTCAACCGGAATAATATCAATATTAGCGCCATGTATTTTATCATAGAGAAACGGGAATGCGAGACCGGCAAAATTACTGCCGCCACCGGCACAACCAATAATTACATCCACTTTCTTTTCACCGGCAATTTCAAGCTGTTTTTTGGCTTCAAGTCCGATAATGGTCTGATGCATCATTACATGATTCAGCACACTGCCAAGAGAATACCGGGTTTCACCTTTCGGATCGGTTACGGCTGATTCAATAGCTTCACTGATAGCAATACCAAGACTTCCGGGTGTATCGGGTGTTTCGGCCAGAATTTTTTTCCCCGCCTGGGTTTCATTACTCGGACTGGCGACACAGTTAGCTCCCCATGTTTGCATCATCAGTTTTCTGAATGGTTTCTGGTCAAAGCTAATGCGCACCATAAATACTTTGCATTCAAGTCCCACCAGTGAACATGCAAATGCCAGTGCACTGCCCCATTGGCCGGCACCTGTCTCGGTAGTCAGTCGTTTTATACCAAATTGTTTGTTATACCATGCCTGGGCAACAGCAGTATTGGGTTTGTGGCTTCCGGCAGGCGAAAGGCTTTCGTTTTTATAATATATGCGAGCCGGTGTACCTATGGCCTGTTCCAAATCATAAGCCCGGTGCAGAGGAGAAGGTCTCCATCGGGTTAACAGTTCGAGAATGCCCTCAGGAATATCTACCCATCGTTGGGTACTGTATTCCTGTTCAACAAGATTCATCGGAAAAACAGGTGCCCATGCTTCAGGAGGAACAGGCTTGCCATCAGGGCCAACAAAAGGATCATTTTTTAAATCGGCTGCAAGATTATACCATTGCCTTGGCATATCTTTTTCAGATAATACTATCTTTCGGGTTCTACTCATGGTAAAATAATTTTGAAATGAATAAATATGCGATATGTTTGCATAATACAAATATAATTATTACTTCAAATAATGATACTTTTTTATTGTTTTTTCAATATTTGATCTAAAAATTCCCGTAATGGCCCCACAAATTCTTCTCTTTTCAATGCAAATTCAATAGTTGTTTTCAGGAATTCGAGCTTATCTCCCAGGTCATGTCTTTTTCCTTCAATAACCTGGGCTATAATGCCGTGGTGCTTCAGCATGATACGTAAAGCATCGGTAAGCTGTATTTCATTTCCCTTGCCCCTTGGTGTTTTTTCAAGCGCCGTAAAAATATCCGGTGTTAAGATATACCTGCCGGCTACAGCCAGATTTGAAGGTGCTTTATTTATCTCAGGTTTTTCTATAATTTCATTTAACTGAAGCAGTTTTTTATTAATTTCATTACCGCCAACGATTCCGTAACGTGATACTTTATGGGGCTCAACCGATTCAACGGCAATAATGGGTTGGCGGTACTGTTCATAAATATCAATCATCTGTTGCGTTGCCGGTATAACCGAATCAATAACTGTATCACCCAGCAAAACCGCAAAAGGTTCATTTCCGCAATGAAAACGGGCATGATAAATGGCATCGCCAAGCCCGTTTAATTCTTTTTGCCTGATGAAATGTATGTTGGCCATGTTTTCAATATGCCTGAGCTGGTTGAAAACGGCTTCGTCTTCCTTCTCCTGAATACGGGCTTCAAGCTCAAAATTACGATCGAAATGGTCTTCAATGGAACGTTTACCTTTGCCCGAAATAATCAGTATATCTTCAATACCCGAATCAACACATTCCTGAACAACATATTGAATAACGGGCGTGTCGATTATCGGCAACATCTCCTTGGGTTGGGCTTTGGTGGCCGGAAGAAAACGTGTCCCCAGTCCTGCCGCCGGAATTACAGCTTTTCTTATCATGGTTTATATTATATAAGGTTTAATTACTCTGGCATTTATGGTTTTCATATTAACAATAAGTTTTCTGAGTACTTCATCATTCGGATAGGTGCCAATGATAGCCCCACCCGAACCTGAAAACTTCGCAGAAGCACCGCACTGACGTGCCAGTTTTACCATTTCTTTGTTGCTTTCAGAAATATTCATAATCTGACTCCGTAAATCAAAATTTCTGTTTATTAGCTCCGACAATGTCTCAAAATCACCCTGCAAAATAGCTTTTTTCCCTTTTTCAGCCAGGCCGGCAATTTCTTCCAGTATGCGTATCACCTGCTCATCGCCCTTATCATACCGCTGCCTGATGTCATTCAATACCTTGCCTGATTCCTTACCCAGTTGTGTTTTGTAAGCCACATATAACCGCGGCAGTTTAGCCGGATCAATGGGTTCATAAATGCCATGATTGTGTTTCATCATGTATTCCTTATTAAAGTCCATATAAACACAACCTTCATATACCTGTATTACCCTGTCCTGCAAGCCTGCATTAATACCCAGTTCTTCGGTTTCAACTGCCAGAATCAGTGAAGGAAGCAATGGTACAGGTATTTCCACTTTATAAAACTGCATTAATGCTTTCATGGTGGCTGTAACAATAGCGCTCGAACCTGCCAGCCCAACCTGGCGCGGTATCGACGACTGATAACAAAGGGTAAAATTCTTATTATCGAGCTTTATCTGATTTTTTTCGCAATAGTCACAAAATTTCTTAACGGTAGCCTTCAATAGCCTGATACCTCCATAATAGCCTGTTAATCTCACCTTTTCAGCAAGGTGATAGATGCTCCTGAACCGATTTATGTCTTCTTCCTGTTCTTCAATAACAAGGGAAGGTGATTCATATAGTGTTACCGCAGCTCCGAAATTTTTAACAATAACTGAAATTGTTTTGCCAAAATATCCGTCTGACGGATTACCTAAAAGGCCGGCCCTTGCATAAGCACGTGATTCAATAATCATAACGAAAAATAAAAATTCGCCTAAAATTAGTCTTTTTGTCTGTTTTCTATGAAAAAAATCTGTTGAATATTGAAGTATTGATATATCATGATAAAAATTACATAATGATTTATTACATTTATATTTTGTTTTGAATATAAAAAAAGATATTATCGTATGAGTTCAAGTGTTAGCAAGATAGGAAAATTATTTACTGTCCTGCTTATGTTTGTTTTATTTGCAGGAATTACCAATGAGGTAAAGGTATTTGCAAAAGAAAATCAGGACGAAGATATGGCTGTTTTTCAGGATACGCTTATTCAAGCTGAAAGTGAAGAGTCTGATGATTCAATTGTAACTCTTTCTGAAGGAAGCCTTGTTGTAAGCAATGAGCAGCAAGGTGATATAACTGATCAGACAGGCAGCAGCGATTCAGCCGGGAAGATTGAATCATCAGCTGATTCAGTTAATATCGTAAAAAATCAGGTAGTTGTCACCAATAAGTTTCCTTTTTACCGTAAATGGTGGTTTTCACTGCTTATTGTTTTATTAATTATTCCTTTTGTTTACAGGCAATTAATCAAACGCGAAAAGATACTGAAAGAGCGTTTGAATGATTATGATGCAAAAATCAATGAATATATCCGGCAGGTCAAAGAAAAAGAAGAGCAATTAATAAAACAGGAAACTGAATTTAAGGAAAAACTGATTGAGGAAGAAGAGCTGAAATATCAGGCAGTTGGATTGTCAAAATTCTCCGAAATTATGTCAAATAATAAGGAGGAACTTGGGAAAGTCGGACAAAGCCTGATATTCGAACTGGTTAAATATCTGGGTGTTAACATGGCTGCATTGTATATAGTAAAAGAAGACAATTATAATGAGCAAGTACTTGAACTGTTGAGTGCCTATGCTCCTGATATTAAGCAGATGCAATCAAAAATACATCCTGGCGAAGGTTTTATCGGAGCATGTTTTAATGAAGGATCATTAATGGAAATTACGGATATCCCTGAAACCTATACAAAAATATCGTCGGGACTGGGAGAGGCATTACCCCGATATCTTGCTTTTATACCTTTACGGCAGGACGAAACGAAACTTGGAGTTATTGAAATTGCCTCATTCAGGCCGCTTGAAAAATACAAACTTGAATTTGTTGATAAACTTTCACAGAATATTGCCAGTTATATAGCCATAAGACAGGCCAATGCAGTGATGCAGGAAATGATTGAACGTTCACAGGCACAGGCTGAAGAATTACAGGCACAGGAAGAAGAGTTAAGACAAAACCTTGAGGAAATGCAAGCCACCCAGGAAGAACTGCAACGGCAAATGGAAAAAAATAAAATTATTCAGGAGGAATTACAGAAAGAACAATATCTGGTTGATGCGCTTATGAATAATATTCCTGAGTATATATATTTTAAAGATTTAGATAGCAAATTTATTAAAAACAGCCGCTCACATGCCAGAATCTTTGGTTATTCTGATCCCAAAGAGATTGTTGGAAAATCAGATTTTGATTTCTTTGATGATGAACATGCAAGGCCAGCCTATGAAGCTGAACAAAATATTATTAAAACAGGTAAACCTATTATTGATCTTATAGAAAAGGAAGTCCGGAAAGACGGAACTGTTTCATGGGTAAGCACAACCAAGATGCCGCTGTATAACCATGAAGGAAAAATTGTAGGCACATTTGGCATATCGAAGGATATAACCGAAATAAAGAAACTGGAGATGGAGGCTCAGCAAAAAACTGAGGAACTGCTTGCGCAGGAGGAAGAGCTGAGGCAAAACCTTGAGGAAATGCAGACGGTGCAGGAAGAACTTCAGCGGCAGAAAGAAGAACTGGCAAAGGAAAAAGCCCTGATGGATGCATTATTGCATAATGCCACCGAGAGCATATATTTTAAAGATGAAAAAAGCCGGTTTATTAAGGCAAGCGATTCAATGGCAAGGCTCTTTCATGTAAAGAGCGTAGAAGAATTATACGGAAAAACAGATTTTGATTTCTTTACCGAGGAGCATGCACGACCTGCATTTGAAGATGAGATGAATATAATTAAAACAGGCCGGCCTATTATTAACAAAATTGAAAAAGAGACACATCCTGATGGCAGAGTCACATACGTAAGTACCTCAAAGATGCCTTTATATAATCAGGAAGGTAAAATTATCGGAACATTCGGCATTTCAAAAGACATAACCGAAATGAAGAAACTCGAAATGGAAACCCAGCAAAAGACTGAGGAACTGCTTGCACAGGAGGAAGAACTGAGGCAAAATCTTGAGGAAATGCAGACGGTGCAGGAAGAACTTCAGCGGCAGAAAGAAGAACTGGCAAAGGAAAAAGCCCTGATGGATGCATTATTGCATAATGCCACCGAGAGCATATATTTTAAAGATGAAAAAAGCCGGTTTATTAAGGCAAGCGATTCAATGGCAAGGCTCTTTCATGTAAAGAGCGTAGAAGAATTATACGGAAAAACAGATTTTGATTTCTTTACCGAGGAGCATGCACGACCTGCATTTGAAGATGAGATGAATATAATTAAAACAGGCCGGCCTATTATTAACAAAATTGAAAAAGAGACACATCCTGATGGCAGAGTCACATACGTAAGTACCTCAAAGATGCCTTTATATAATCAGGAAGGTAAAATTATCGGAACATTCGGCATTTCAAAAGACATAACCGAAATGAAGAAACTCGAAATGGAAACCCAGCAAAAGACTGAGGAACTGCTTGCACAGGAGGAAGAACTGAGGCAAAACCTTGAGGAAATGCAGACGGTGCAGGAAGAGTTACAGCGGCGTATTGACGAAAACGAAAAGATAAAAAAACAATATCTGCAAAGGGAAAAAGAACTGAAGACAAAAATTGAAAAACTTGAAAAGGAACTCCGGCAAAAAAGATGAAATTACTTTTTAATAAACCTGTCAAACCTTACTTGCTTGTTAAGGTATGTAGTCTTTATGATGTATAAGCCTTCAGATAACTCATCGATATTGATTGAACAGGAATAATTATTGTTTATTTCGGCGCTCATTAACCTGCCGAGGTAATCATAAATTTCAATTTTTGAAATAATCTGGTCTGATTCGATATATAGAATGTCATCAGCCGGGTTAGGAAATAGTCTGCACAACATTGCATTATTGACAGGTAAATCAACAGGAGTGGTTATATATTTTCCGGGCATGTTGGCGTCGAGCCAGCTTAAACGTGTTGCTATCCAGTTTTTGAACTTTATTATCTCTCCTTCGTAAGTATCCGGTTGTTCATCAACTTCAGGCGTGCCAACATTAATACCAAGTATGGGCCACCTGTCATAATGACGGGCCTGTGCTTCGTTAACAAGCAAATAAACAGAATCAATATATTGATAAATATAATTTTCGCTCAAAATAGTCTTACGCAGATTTGTATATCTTGTAAACAGTTCATCCTGAAAAAGTGTGTCCTGTAACAGTCTTACCATCCATGCAGGAGATACCGGCCAGTTGTTACAGTCGTTCACCTGATAAGCCCATCCTGATCCATCAGTGGCGGCAAAAATATCACAGTTGTCGTCCATATTTTTCCATGCCCAGTCAAAATCCCATACGGGACCACTGTGTAATAAACCACCTTTCTTATCTCTGTCTTTATAAAAAAATACACTTTTTTTATAAGCATCAATATTTCGCGACAACTCGCCAATGATAAAATAATCGATAAATGATTGAACATCAATATATAAACGGAAACCTTCCTGAGGATTATCAAAATGCTCGCTATACAATGCACTTTCGCAGTAATCAACAAATTGTTTTAAGTAATTTTTTTGCTGGATTGTAATAACATCCGGAGCAGGATATTCATAAACATAATAGACATCTTTATCAGGCCGGTCGATAGGTGTATAGTTACTTTTCCAGCTATTCGACGGGTCGTAATAATCAACTTTAAAGATATAACCTCCGGTAAGGCTGTCTCCTGAATTATCATCAGGGTCAAGCTTTGCAATATCAACCCTGTTTTTGTCCCTTTTTATTTTTTCAGTTAGAATATAAATGCCCTGATATTGGCCATTAACAATAACTTCGCAGAGACGGCTGCGGGGTGCATAATGCCCCATCCTTTCAAAAAGATGAAATGCAAGAGTATTCCGCATGAAAGTTTTATCATTGTAATTAGCCAGCAATATCCAGTCATTTTCCGGTGGCATATTCAGTAACGATACATTAAGATTGTTGCCGTACTGATCACGGGTCTCAAATCCGTATGGTTTTTGCGGTAAATATTGTGAATACGATCCTCGATATTCAATTCCGCATAATCCATCATATACATTCCCGCTGTCTTCAGGATGATTCAATAAAGGCGGCGTATGATAAATAATTCTGATGTTTGCTGTAATTTTTGGTTCGTCAACTATAGTCTGGCCGTTTGTGTTAATAATAACTAAGGGTAAATTAGTTGATGTAAGCAGTGTATGTTCACCTTCAGCATATATTTTGCTGCTGATAAAACAAAACAATAATAATATTACATGAAATTTCATCTGCATCTTAAAATTATATACTTCATTCAGATTATACTTATGTGAAATTTTGTTATGCTATTTAAGCAGGAATTATTTTGTATAATTAAAATAAAGAATTACTACAAAGTTATAAGAAAAAATTATGCAGTACCAAATTTAATATATTGCCTGCTTAATATTTCTTAGAACAGCTTTTTTATGGTTAAAAGAATCTCCACGATATGATTTCTGTTATTAATTCTGATTTTTATCAAAGGGGTTTCAACTGAATAAAAGTTTCTCAATAACCTTATCTGATTT